>CAZRUB010000252.1:0-1511 GCA_964603185.1 uncultured Ruminococcus sp. | reverse complement strand
TTGATGATTTGTTTGCTGACGATGCGAAGTATCTTGTAGGTACACAGAGAGGTACTACCGGCGACATTTACGCAGAGGGAGATTTCGGCGCAGACAGAGTTATGAAGTATAATTCGGGTAACGAAGCGGTACAGGCGCTTATCACCGGTAAAGTTGATTGCGTTATAATCGACAATGAGCCGGCTAAGGCATATGTTGAGGCAAATAACAACTGATTATATTGACTGAAGCTTTGAGGGGGCGGATGAAGTCCGCCCCCTGATTTTTTGATTAAAGAGGTGAAAGCATGGATGCTTTTGTGAATTGGTTCGGCGGCCTTAAAACGGATATTGTGAGTTGGTACTCCGGCTTGAAGGCTGATTTTATACTTAATTTTGTTGATCAAAACCGCTGGAAATTCCTGACAAGCGGCCTTAAAAACACGCTGATAATCACTTTTTTGTCCGTACTTATCGGAATTGCTCTCGGAGCGGTGGTTGCGATAGTTCGCTCCGGCTATGAGAAAAACTATTCCGAAATGAGACGCGGCGCGGGTAAAGCGTTACTGGCTTTTTTTAACGGCGTTTGCCAATTGTATCTTACGGTCATAAGGGGAACGCCCGTTGTGGTTCAGCTGATGATTATGTACTACATAATTTTCGCGTCCACAAGAAACAGCCTTCTGGTTGCGGTGATTGCGTTCGGTATTAATTCCGGCGCATACGTTGCGGAAATAATCCGTTCGGGAATCATGTCGGTTGACGCGGGGCAGTTTGAAGCGGGCAGAAGTCTCGGCTTTAACTATAAAAGCACAATGTGGTATTGCATAATACCGCAGGCCTTTAAGAATGTGCTTCCTGCGCTCGCAAATGAGTTTATCGTTTTGCTTAAGGAAACCTCGGTTGCGGGCTACGTAACCATAAGGGATCTCACAATGGGCGGAAATATCATCCGCGCGGCAACCTATTCGGCATTTATGCCCTTGCTTGCCGTTGCACTTATTTATCTTGTGATGGTAATATTCTTTACCAAGCTTGTGGGCATTCTCGAAAGGAGGCTGCGTAAAAATGAACGGTGAATATCTTATAGAGGTGAACAACCTTTCAAAGCATTATGTCGGCGGAAAAATAAAGGCTCTCAACGGTATAACCACGAAAATAAAGAAGGGCGAGGTTGTTGTTGTCATTGGGCCCTCCGGCTCCGGAAAATCCACTTTTTTGCGCTCCCTCAACCTTTTGGAAATACCGACTGACGGCACAATTACCTTTGAAGGCAAGGAAATTACCGACCCCAAAACAAACATAAACCTTCACAGGCAGAAAATGGGTATGGTATTTCAGCATTTTAATCTTTTCCCGCATATGACGGTGCTTAAAAACATGACAATCGGGCCGATAAAGCTTAAGAAGCTGCCGAAGGCGGAGGCTGAAAAAAAGGCAATGGCGCTTTTGGAAACAGTGGGACTTGCCGACAGGGCAAATTCCTATCCGTCGGAGCTTTCCGGCGGTCAGAAGCAGAGGGTTGCCATAGTG
>CAZRUB010000251.1:0-1516 GCA_964603185.1 uncultured Ruminococcus sp. | reverse complement strand
CCTTTGTTTTTTTATTTTATAAGCTCTTTTTTTATATAATCCGCGCTAAGCTTTAAGCTATCCAGCGCATCGTTCGGGCAAAAATCCTGCTCCACACAGAAATATTTAACCCCGCACTCCTCAGCCTTTTTTATTATGGGCTTGAAATTAATGTTTCCGTTTCCTATTTCGGTTATATACCCTCTGAAATCGCCGTTGTAGCTTTTCACTCCCATATCCTTAAGATGAAGAATATCTATTCTCCCTTTAAGCTTTTCAATCCATTCCGCGGAATTTCCTCCCGCATTCTGAACCCAGTAAGTATCAAGGCAGAAGGATACCTTTTCGCGGTCAAATTCATCCGCCATGTAATCCATCATATTTTTCCCGTCATCGAATTTCACAAATTCAAAGCTATGATTATGGTACGAGAACTTAAATCCGAATTTTCCTATATAATCCGCAAACCTGTTAACCTCCGAAATAAATCGCATGAAGTCATTCTTTGTTTCTCTTGCCCATGCCGGCATCATTCCCGTTCCTATAATATCGGTGTCAAATACCTCTTTATGCACACGCATTGCCTCGTCGGGATCCTCAATCAGCTTATCGAAGCCGATATGGGTGCCGACGATTTTTAAGCCCGCTTCCTTTGCCGCCTCGGCATACTCCGTATCCGTAAGAGCACCGCTTCCGGCGGTCTGAATTTCATCATAGCCGAATGCCTTCACCTTTTTGAAGGCTTCGGTCAACGACTCCTTCGTTACGCCCTCCGCCGAATAATAATCCCTCATTGTGTATGCCTGCAATCCGAATTTATTCATATGTTATCCCTCCGTCTTTTATTTATACAATCCTTCATTTTGAAAAGTGCGCAGTGCCTCTTTAACCAAGGCCGCATCCTCCTTATAGGTCACGCCGTACCATTTATCGTCGGTAGCATACATTTTAACGCGCCACTTGCCTTCCTTTATTCCGCGACCGATTGCCAAGGGCAATAAAAACTCCGATTTTATTTCTCCGCCCTCTTCCTTAAGAAAGTCCGAAAAATATTCCTCCAGCGTCGGGAATATCCGCTCATTAAGCGCCCACATATTCATGGAAACCGGTGTTCCGTCGGCATAGCTTCCGACGCCGACCGCATGTTCCTCATCGATATCCAGAAGATATCCCTTTTCCTCCTTGCACACACCTCGCGTTACAACGCCCGTTTCCGAAAGTGTGTTTTCCACCATGTATGCCGCCATGGCAAATTCATCGCTCTCGTCAATATGCTTTTTTAAATAGCCGAACGCGTTTTTACCGTAATAGTCGTCGGAATTGATTATAACAAAGGGTGCGTCTATCTCCTCCCTTGCGCACAAAAGTGCATGAGCGGTGCCCCACGGCTTTACACGTCCCTGCGGAACGCTTGCCCATTCGGGGAGCTTATCCGCTTCTTGGTATGCATATCGGACGCTTATTTTCTCGGATATCCTGTTTCCCACAAGCTCCTTGAAATCCTTCTCGATTTCCTTTTTGATAATAAACACGACCT
>CAZRUB010000250.1:0-1520 GCA_964603185.1 uncultured Ruminococcus sp. | reverse complement strand
AAAACAACGGTTTTCAATATGCTGACGGGCGTTTACAAGCCTACGAACGGAAGATTTTATTTGGACGGCGAGGATTTAACGGGAAAAAGCCAGATTGTGACAAACCACAAGGGCATTGCGAGAACCTTTCAGAATATCAGGCTTTTTTCGAATATGACGGTGCTCGAAAATGTTTTGGTCGGCCTTAATAACCGAAGGGAATATAAATGTAATCCCTTTGAAAGCATGTTAAGGCTTCCCGGACATTTTAAATCGGAAAAGAAGATGCGGCTCCGTGCGAGTGAGCTTTTGTCTATATTCGGTTTAGAGGAGGAAAGCGACGCGTTGGCCTGCAATCTGCCCTACGGCAAGCAAAGAAAGCTTGAAATTGCGAGGGCGCTTGCTACGAACCCGAAGCTCCTGCTTCTTGATGAGCCTGCGGCGGGAATGAATCCCAATGAAACCGCGGAGCTTATGGATACGGTCAGATTTATACGTGATACCTTTGATATGACGATTCTTTTGATTGAGCATGATTTAAAGTTTGTATCCGGTCTTTGCGATGAAGTAACGGTGCTGAATTTCGGTACAGCACTGGTTCAGGGCAAGGTTAGTGAGGCTTTGAATGACCCGGAGGTTATTAAAGCTTATATCGGCGATTAAGGGGGGATGGTGCATGGCTTTACTTGAAGTTAAAAATCTTGAGGTTTACTACGGCGTTATTCAGGCGATAAAGGGAATAAGCTTTGAAGTGAACGAGGGCGAAATAGTTACGCTTATCGGCTCCAACGGAGCGGGAAAAACAACCACCATGCAGAGCATAATGGGGCTTATTCCGGCGAAGCACGGCGAAATTATCTATGACGGGCTTAAGATAAACAAGATTCCCTCGCACAAAATCGTGAAAATGGGCATGACGCAGGTTCCCGAGGGAAGAAGAATATTCCAGGAGCTTTCGGTTTACGATAATCTGCTGATGGGTGCATATACGGAAAAGGACAACAAAAAAATCAAATATGACATTGAGTCGGTTTACGATAAATTTCCGCGCCTTAAGGAAAGAAAAAACCAGATAGCCGGAACGCTTTCCGGCGGAGAGCAGCAAATGCTTGCCATGGGCCGCGCGTTGATGAGCCATCCCAAGCTTTTGATGCTGGACGAGCCTTCAATGGGGCTTTCTCCGCTTTTGGTTGACCAGGTATTTTCCATTATCCGGGATATTCACAAGGAAGGGACCACAATTCTTCTGGTTGAGCAGAATGCAGGAAAAGCGCTTACGATTGCGGACAGGGCTTATGTTTTGGAAACGGGCAACATCACAATGACCGGAAAAGCTTCAGAGCTTTTGACGGACGACAGAATAAAAAAAGCATATTTGGGCGGTTAACGCTTCTTATGGGAAGCATAGGCGATACAACCGGAGTACAACACTTCTTAAACCGCAAAATTTGTCCGCCGTCTGCGTTGTCATACGCCCGTAAGCGTTAGCTTGACGGGCTTTTCCGCCTTGACGGACGAAAAAATTTTATCGGTTCCGAGTC
>CAZRUB010000249.1:0-1592 GCA_964603185.1 uncultured Ruminococcus sp. | reverse complement strand
CCTTAAGCGTTTTCATTCCTTTACCTCCTTACATCATTATTTTCTGCGCCATCTCGCTGCTGACCGCGATACGCGCTTCCTTAACGTTCACAATAACATTCGACCCCACACGGTTCACCACGGTTACCGTTCCTCCGACAACAAATCCGAGATTTTCCAGATGCCGTTTAACCTCCGCCGTGCCGACTATTCGTTTTATTATATTTTCATTTCCCGTATCCGCCAATGTCAAGGGCAGCATAATCAACACTTCCTTTATGTTCGTTTAGGTTAGCTCTTTCTAACTCACAGAAGTTAGTTTATCATAACTAACTGCGTTTGTCAATACTTTTTCAGGAATTTTTTCACATTTTCTTAAATAGCACTCCGCAATTTGATTTGACAAAAGCCTTATATTGTGCTACAATTAGTATACGATATCTGAAAGAGGTGTTTTTTTGAGGATACAGGAATCTGCCGAAAATTATCTTGAAGCCATATTAATGCTCAAATCAAAGCACGGCTACGTGAGAAGTATCGATGTTGCCAATCATCTCGGTTTTTCTAAGCCCAGCGTTTCCGTTGCCATGAAGGCTCTGCGTGAGGACGGTTATGTTACCGTTGATCGCGAGGGCAATCTTTCTCTCACCGAAAAAGGTATGGATATTGCGAACAAAATATATGCCAGGCATGAAATCATAGCGGAGCTTTTAATCCTCATCGGCGTTGACAAGGAAACCGCCTACGAGGACAGCTGCAAAATCGAGCACGATATAAGCGACGTAACCTTCGAAAAGCTTAAGGAGCAATATAAAAAATATTCTAAAAAATAAAAATTCACACTTTGATTCCGTAAAAATAAGCGATTTTCGGCACAAAAACCGAAAATCGTTATTATTTTTCTTTTTTTATTGACTTTTCAGCCCGTTAATGCTAAAATAATTCTTGCGGAGGACTGACATCCCTTTGTTGTCAGTCTGTCGGTTAGTTTTTTCTAACCACCTAACCTTGTTATAATAAACTTTACAGGAGGTATATTAAATGAAAGATTTTAATCAGTGGCGCGGATTCAAGGGTAAGGCATGGCGCGATGACATTGACACACGTGACTTTATCCAGGACAACTACACACCTTATGACGGAAATGAGGAATTCCTTGCAGGGCCTACCGAGGCTACGGAAAAGCTCTGGGGCAAGCTTTCCGCTCTCCAGAAGGAGGAGCGCGCAAAAGGCGGTGTTCTCGATATGGACACCGACATTGTAACGGGAATCAATTCTCACGCTCCCGGATATATCGATCCCGAGCTTAAGGACCTTGAAAAGGTTGTAGGTCTTCAGACAGATAAGCCCTTAAAGCGTGCATTCATGCCCTTCGGCGGCATTAAAATGGCTGAGGAGGCTTGCGAAACCTACGGCTATACTCCCAATCCCGAGCTTCACAAGATTTTTACCGAATATCACAAGACTCACAACCAGGGCGTATTTGATGCATATACCCCCGAAATGAGAACCATAAGAAAGAACAAAATCGTAACCGGTCTTCCCGATACCTACGGAAGAGGAAGAATTGTCGGCGACTACAGAAGAGTTGCCCTTTACGGTATCGATATGCT
>CAZRUB010000248.1:0-1596 GCA_964603185.1 uncultured Ruminococcus sp. | reverse complement strand
CCGGTGCAAGCTTATAACATCCATATAGCCTTCGCAAAGAAGCATATATTCTTCCTTGGCCGCCTTCGCATAATTCAAAGCAAAAAGCTCTCTCCCCTTGGTAAATATCATGCTCTCGGGCGAGTTTAGATACTTTGCCTTAACGTCGGAGGACAATGCCCTTCCTCCGAAGGCGATCACGTTCTTCCGCACATCGATTATCGGCACCATAAGCCTGTCGCGAAAACGCTCCGTCAGCCTGCCGTGCTCCGTCCTCATAATAAGCCCGAGGGCAAAAAGCACATCCTCACCTACTCCGGCCTCCTTGGCCGCCGAAATAAGCGAACCGTCCCCCGGTGAATAGCCCATCCCGAATTTGCGCACGGTTGAAGGGTTAAGCTGCCTTTTTTCAATATATTCCCTTGCCTTTGCACCCTTCTCGCCGTTTAACTCATCCCTGAAAAATTTCGCCGCGAAAATATTTGCCTCATACATTTTTTTCTTAAATTCATAGCGTGATCCGTCTTGCTTTAGCGCAGACGGCTCGGGTAATATTATACCCGCCGAATCGGCAAGATATTTAAGCGCATCGACAAAATCAAGATTTTCGGCGGCCATTACAAAATGTATTGCGTTGCCGCCCGCTCCGCACCCGAAGCAATGATAAAGCTGCTTGTCCTCCGAAACATGAAAGGACGGAGATTTTTCCTTATGAAAAGGGCACAGTCCCATATAGCCGCGTCCCGCTCTTTTAAGCCGAACATAGCCTCCCACAAGGTCAACTATGTCGGTGTGCGACAACACCTCGCTTATGACCTCCTCGGGATAAAGCCCTGCCATTTTCCTCGTCCTCCTTTTTTCTTCCATGTTATAATTATTTCGACAAAAAGCCGAAAAATCCTTTTTTCATTTTATCTCTTATGCCATGATTCCGGCACAAAAAGCTCATTAAACTTGTATACGCAATAGCTGTCCGTCATTCCGGAAATATAGTCACACACGGTGACATGCGGCTCCGTCCTTCCGTAGCCCGGTTCATTTTCAAGAAGCCCGATATTTTGCATAAAATACTTGTAAAGCGCTTCCACAATTCCGTAAACCTTTGCTTCCTCTTTTTTTGCCTCGGAATCTATATATACATTGGCAAACATAAATTCCTCCAGCTCCCTTACGGCGGCTCCCACCTCATCGCTCAAACAAATATCCGTTTTGCTATTTAATATAAGGTCGCGTACAATTGTATCGATTCTCGTCCCGTGACTGTGACCCAAAATTTTCGTACACTCCTTGGGAAGCATTTCCTCCGTCAAAAGTCCCGCGCGCTCCGCGTCGTCTATATCATGATTTATATATGCAATCTTATCCGATATTCTCACCGCTCTTCCCTCCTGAGTGGAAGGAAACGTATCGCCGACGTGATTTTTAATGCCGTCCATAACCTCATATGTTAAGTTAATCCCTTTACCGCCTTCAAGCTCCCTCACTATCCTAAGACTCTGCTCGTTGTGGCGAAATCCGTCGGGCGACAATGCCGCAAGCGCCCGCTCTCCGGCATGCCCGAAGGGCGTGTGTCCCAAATCATGTCCCATTGCGATTGCTTCGGTTAAATCCTCATTG
>CAZRUB010000247.1:0-1625 GCA_964603185.1 uncultured Ruminococcus sp. | reverse complement strand
AAGAATCGCACTGCCGAACAGTGAGATAATGATTCATCAGCCGTCGCTCAGCAATGTTTATAAGGGGCAGGCCAGCGACATTGAAATCATGACAAATCAGATGATACGCCTCAAGGATAAGCTCAACAATATACTTTCGGAAAACACCGAGCAACCGCTTTCAAAGGTTGTGAGCGATACCGAGCGTGATTATTATCTTACCGCGGAAGAAGCCTTAGATTACGGTATAATCGATAAGATTATATCGCACAGGTAATAAATCTGTTGGGGGACTTTTATGACCAAGGACTCAGAAAGAAAAGTTTGTTGTTCGTTTTGCGGAAAGGGACAAAGTGAAGTTAAAAGGCTTATTGCGGGCCCCGGCGTGTATATATGCGACGAATGTATAGAGCTTTGTTATGACCTTGTAACGGAGGAAAATGACGGATATGATTTTTCTTCGCCGACTTCAGCTGTCGGGGAGCTTAAGCTTTATACTCCGGCAGAGCTTAAGGCAAAGCTTGATGAATATGTTATAGGCCAGGATGAGGCGAAGAAAAGCTTGGCGGTTGCGGTGTATAATCATTATAAACGCATAACGGCCAAAAGCGAATCGGATGTTGAAATTCAAAAAAGCAATATTCTTTTTCTCGGCCCCACGGGTGTCGGAAAAACCTATATGGCACAAACCTTGGCAAAGATTTTGGATGTGCCGTTTGCCATCGCCGATGCAACATCGCTGACGGAGGCGGGCTATGTGGGCGAGGATGTTGAGAATATCCTCTTAAAGCTTCTTCAGGCTGCGGATTTTGACATTGAGCGTGCTCAGCGCGGTATAATTTACGTTGATGAAATCGATAAAATATCGAGGCGCTCGGAAAATCCGTCGATAACGCGTGATGTCAGCGGCGAAGGCGTTCAGCAGGCGCTTTTGAAAATACTTGAGGGAACCGTTGCCAATGTTCCGCCGCAAGGCGGAAGAAAGCATCCGCATCAGGAATTTATTCCGTTTGATACCACGAATGTTCTCTTTATTTGCAGCGGAGCTTTTGACGGGCTTGAAAAAATAATTAAAAAGCGTCTCGGCTCAAATACGGTGGGATTCGGCGGTTCTGTGGAAAGCAAGAGTGATGAAAAAAACACCGGGGAATATTTTTCCAAGGCTGAGCCGCAGGATCTCTTAAAATTCGGGCTTATACCGGAGTTTATCGGAAGGCTTCCCATTGTTGTTGCTTTGAATAATTTGGATAAGGATGCGCTCATAAACATTCTTACAAAGCCGAAAAATGCCATAATCAAGCAATATGCCGCTTTATGCAAATATGACGGGGCGGAGCTTGAATTTACCGATGATGCACTCGATGCCATTGCCGACAAGGCGATAAAGCGCTCTACAGGTGCACGCGGCTTGAGGGCAATTATCGAAGATATAATGGGTGATGTTATGTTTGAAACACCCTCCGATAAAACCATAAAGAAAATAATTGTAACAAGGGAGGCTGCGGAAAAGTCCGCTCCCGTAACAATTGTAAGGAAAGAAGTTAAAAAAACAGGAACAGAAGGCTGATAAAAAAGCATGCACCCCAAAGGCCGAGCGCCTTTGAAGGTGCGTGTTTTTTTGGGTGTGTTTTTTAAAAAGAATAATG
>CAZRUB010000246.1:0-1632 GCA_964603185.1 uncultured Ruminococcus sp. | reverse complement strand
TAGCGCCGAGTCCGATAACGCTTAAGGTTTTGCCGGTTATTTCATTGCCGGCAAAATTACTCTTGCCTTTTTCAACAAGCGCGGGGATTTCGTCACCCTTATCGGAGAGGGTTTTTGCCCATTCGATTCCGCCCGAAATATCGCGAGACGCCAAGAAGAGTGCACCTATAACAAGCTCCTTAACCGCATTGGCGTTTGCACCGGGAGTATTGAAAACGGCAATACCTGCGTTTGTGCATTTGTCAACGGGAATGTTATTCACACCGGCACCGGCTCTTGCGATTCCCTTTAAGCTTTCGGGGAGTGCCATGTCGTGCATTTTGAAGCTTCTTAAAACTATGCCGTCGGGATTTTCGACACTGTCGGACACGGTGTAATTATCCCCGAAATTTTCAAGACCGCATTCGGCAATTTTATTAAGCGTTAGAATATTATACATGTAAAAAGACACCTCTTATTTATTTTCAGTTTCGAATTTCTTCATGAAGTCAACCAAAGCGCGGACGCCCTCAATCGGCATAGCGTTGTATATGCTTGCGCGCATACCGCCGACGGAGCGGTGCCCCTTAAGGTTTACAAAGCCGGCTTTTTTCGCTTCGGATACAAATTTTGCGTCAAGCTCCTCGTTTCCGGTTACAAAGGGGATGTTCATAAGCGAACGGTCCTTCTTTTCAACGGTGCCGGAGAAGAGTGACGAAGAGTCAAGGAAGCTATATAAAAGCTCAGCCTTTTCTTCGTTAACCTTCTGAAGCGAAGAAACGCCGCCCATGTCAAGAATCCACTCGAGTACAAGCTTGCAGATATAAATGTTATAGCAAGGGGGAGTGTTGAACATGGAGCCGTTCTCCGAGTGCGTAACATAGTTAAACATCGTAGGAGTAATATCCATAGCGTTGCCCAAAAGGTCTTCACGGACAATTACAATGGTAAGACCTGCGGGAGCCACATTTTTCTGAGCGCCGGCATATAAAAGGCCGAAACGCGAAACGTCAATATCCTGGGACAAAATCATCGAAGAAATATCGCCGACAAGCGGAACGTTTCCGGTATCGGGAATTTCCGTAAAGCGCGTTCCGTAGATTGTGTTGTTCATGCAGATATGCACAAAGTCCGCATCGGGGTCAAACATATCCTTTGAAAGCTTCGGAATATACGAAAACGTTTTATCCGCGCTTGAAGCAACATCGCGTGCGGATAAATATCTTTTGCCTTCGGCGAAAGCTTTTTTAGCCCACTGACCGGTTATGACATAGTCAGCCTTTTTGTTTTTGTTTCCGAGATTCATCGGAACCATAGCAAACTGGCTGGATGCGCCGCCCTGAAGGAACATTACCTTATAGTTATCGGGAATGTTCATTGCCTTGCGGAGAAGCTCCTCCGCGCCCTCAATAATGGGAGCGTACTCCTTGGAGCGGTGGCTCATCTCCAGAACACTCTGACCGGTGCCCTCATAATTCAACATTTGGTCGCGCGCCTTTTCAAGCACGGGAAGGGGGAGCATGGAAGGCCCCGCCGAAAAATTATAAACTCTGTCCATATATAAAAACCTCCAAAATATTATTAAAAAGAAATTGGTATAGGCGATACAATCGGAGTACAACACTTCTCGGAACCGTAAAATTTGTCCGCCGT
>CAZRUB010000245.1:0-1660 GCA_964603185.1 uncultured Ruminococcus sp. | reverse complement strand
TCTATAAGCTTGTTGTAAGTCAATTGAGCCTTTGCAAAGGCCTCCTTGCTCACAAGCGCACCGGCACCGATTAAATCCTCAATGCTTTTTGCCGCCCTGTCTATGTCGCTTCCCAGGCCTTCAAACCAACTGTTTGCGTCCTCCACCGCTTTTTTGTCCGTGTAGGTATCATATGCCGCCGCACCTTCCTCTACGGCCTTTTGAAGGCTCTTTGCCGCCTCCTCCGTGGTAAATTCACTTTCCGCAACCGTACGGATAAAGCGCGAGGTTTTCCCCTTCTCCGTTTCGGCCAAAATGTCAATGTCGCGGAACGGAGCTTCACCCTTCGGTAAATATTTTTCCTTGTCCTCCTCGGTGCCGCTCCCGTTGTCCTTTTTGCTTTCTTTCGCCTCATCACTCACCGCATAACGTATGTCGTCATTTCCTCTGTCAAACGTGCCGATGTTATCCGTAGCGGACTTTATCTGATTGGGGGAGAAAACCGCATATTGCCCGTATAGGTTATCTATAAGCCCGTCATATCCGCGCTTTTGCAATTCCTCACGAATAAATGCGGGATTTTCCCTCATAAGCTCAAAATAATCGTATGCGCCGCCGATAAATTTCCTCATGGAAGGAAGCCCTTCTTCATACATTCCCGAAAATGTATTTCTGAAATTCCTTGCGTCCTCTTCTGTGTTTATTACCAAAGGATTTTTTATATCAAGATATGCTTTAAAGATATTGTTGCCGTATTTTTGGGATTTTTTCTCGCTTTCTGTAAAGAAAAATCCTTCTCCCACATAATCCCCGGAAGCTTCGTTCTTGTTATATTGTTCCTTATCAAACACAGTAAAGCTTTCACTCGTCCCGTGATAAACCACCTTCGGCGTTCCGTCCTCATTCACTACCTTGCTTGACCGCTTCGGATCGTTTTCCCAATCGCCGAACCAGCGCTTAAACTGTTGCGTTTCGGTAACATTTTTAAATTTCGTGTTGACTTTTGCACCCTTTTCGCGTATACTGTGTATGAAGCCATCTTGAAACAACCCCCCGGGCAATTGGAGCCCGGCGCGCTGGAGTAAAGCATTGGCTTTTTTTGTGTTAATGTAAAAAACGCTTGTATTTCCGTTTACTTCATCGCTTGCGGATTGCTGAAGTTGCTTTAATGCACCGTCCTTGCCGTAAATTGATGTTATGGCATTGGAATCTATACGAATATTGTTTACATGTGCGTATCCGTCAATTTCAATCGGAACAATCAAATTTTTTCCGTTAACCGTTATTTCGCAAATTTCAATAATTCTTCCCGAAACGCTTGATGATTTTATAACTGCAATCGGGTTTTTTATCGCTTCGGGAATTTGCTTTAACAATTCTTCGCCGAAATAATGGTCTTTGTCCTTGGAATTGTTCAGCGCATAATCTATATGCGTCTGATTAATCGTCACAGGCAGTGCATTAAGCCCTATTTTTTTAAGTACTTCCGGCGTCGCACCTACTATCAAGCTATCTCTTTTCGGTATCTTCCCGTTTTTCCAATCATCTATCTGCTCGGCAAAGCTTTTACTGTAGTCATAAGCTCCGCCTTCCGCGCGATTCGCCTCGCTTCCGTTCCTCTTGGTCGCCCGTGGCTCCCTTGTGTAAAGGGAGCTGTCACCGAAGGTGACTGAGGGATTGC
>CAZRUB010000244.1:0-1695 GCA_964603185.1 uncultured Ruminococcus sp. | reverse complement strand
TGATAGGAGCGGTACACGGCTCGCTTCTGGCGGGGGCGCTTGCGACAACATACACCGCTTCACAGGGACTTTTGCTGATGATACCCGATATGTATAAAATTGCCGGGGAGCTTTTACCCTCTGTGATTCATGTAAGTGCAAGAAGCATTTCAACACATGCCTTAAGCATTTTCGGTGACCATTCGGATGTTATGGCGTGCCGTCAAACGGGCTATGCTCTTTTATGCTCGTGTAATGTTCAGGAAATCATGGATATCGGCGCGGCGGCCCATTTATCGGCAATAGAGGGGAGGGTTCCCTTTCTTCATTTCTTCGACGGATTTCGAACCTCGCACGAAATATCGAAAATCAACGTTTGGAATTATGATGAGCTGAAAAATATGATGAGTACCGATTCTGTTTCCGAATTCAGAAAAAAATCGCTCAATCCCGAGCATCCCAAAGTAAGCGGAACCGCGCAAAATCCCGATATCTTTTTTCAAAACAGGGAGGCCGGAAACACCTTTTACAACAAAATTCCCGAAATAGTGGAAAAATATTTTCATAAAATAAATTCTGCCGCGGGAACGGATTATGAGCTTGTTAATTATTACGGCGCAAAAAATGCGACAAGGGTTATTGTTGCCATGGGCTCGGTATGCGAAACCGTTACGGAAGCGGTGGATTACCTTATCTCACGGGGCGAAAGGGTCGGTCTTGCCAAAATCAGGCTTTATCGTCCTTTTCCGAAAAAACAACTCTTGGAAGCAGTGCCGAAAACCGTTGAAAAAATCGCCGTACTCGACCGCACAAAGGAGCCCGGCTCCATCGGGGAACCCTTGTTTCTCGATGTAAGCTCCGCTTTTTACGAGTCTGACAGAAGGCCGTTGATAATCGGCGGAAGATACGGGCTTTCATCCAAGGATACCTTGCCGGAGGATATATTGGCGGTATATAAAAATTTGGACACAGAAGAGCCCGTGAGGGGATTTACGCTTGCCATAAACGATGATGTTACGCACCTTTCACTCCCAAGGGTTAAGCTTGAAGCCGCAGGGGATAGGGCACCTTTTTCGTGTAAGCTTTGGGGCCTGGGCTCCGACGGAACGGTCGGCGCCGCCAAGAGCACTGTGAAAATAATAGGAGATAATACGGAGCTTAACGTTCAGGGCTATTTTTCCTACGACTCAAAAAAATCCGGAGGAATAACCGTTGCGCATTTAAGGTTTTCCGAGGAAAAGATACACTCGGCATATCTCGTGAAAAAGGCGGATTTTGTAGCTTGCCACAACACAAGCTATATAAATAAATACGACATTGTTTCCGATCTGAAAAAGGGCGGAAGCTTTCTTCTGAACTGTCCCTGGAACGAAGAAGAGCTTTCCGAAAGGCTTTCGGACGACATGAAGCACTGTATCGCGGAAAACAATATAAATTTCTATACCGTGGATGCAAACGGCATTGCGAAAAGCGTTGGGCTGGAAAACAAAATTTCAACCGTGCTGCAGGCGGCATTTTTTAAGGTTTCTTCCGTCATTCCTTATGAGCTTGCGAAAAAGCACATGGAGGAGAGAATAAAAAGGGACTTTGCCTTAAAGGGCGAGGATATTGTGGAAAAAAATATCAAAGCCTTGGCCTTGGCTGAAAACAGCATTCGAAAAATAAAAGTGCCGCAAAAGTGGGCAAGCGAAAAGCCGAAGTCCGAGCAAAAGATGA
>CAZRUB010000243.1:0-1702 GCA_964603185.1 uncultured Ruminococcus sp. | reverse complement strand
GTATTTCACAACGTAACCTCTTTCATTTGCCGTTAGGCGAATTTAATTGAAAAAGACAGATTTCGATGAAATCTGTCTTTTTCTGGTTGCCGAACTAGGATTTGAACCCAGACAAACAGAGTCAGAGTCTGTCGTGCTACCATTACACAATTCGGCAAAAAAATGGTGCGAGAGACGGGAATTGAACCCGTACGATGAAATCACACGCCCCTTAAACGTGCGCGTCTGCCAGTTCCGCCACTCTCGCATTCATTATATCGCTCTTTTCAGAGCACTTTTATATAATATCATAATTTCATCACTTTGTCAAGCATTTTTTTAATCTTTTTTATTTTATTTTCATCAAGGCCTTGCAAGCCGCTTCATAATTATTTTTAAGATATTCCGAAAGTGCTTTATCCTCCGCAATGTCGGAGCGTATAAAAATGCACAAATCATCATATTCTCCCTGAAAATCCAATCCCGAAAAGCTTTTCAAGGATTTTGCCACTGCAAAGCCGGACTCGCAAAAAATATCGGCCTCCAGCTCGTTCGGAAGCACCGCGAAAAGCTCATCGTCGTCTATTATGCTTCTTACAAGCTCATAATCGGCAACGTAAATAACACCGTCACCGTATAACAGGCGCGAAAGCGCATTCTGTCTCCCGCTCCCCTCATCAGGCTGTGTAGCTATCTCCTCCACGGATATGCTTGCTTCTTCATATCCGGAAATTTCCTTTAATGCTTCGGAAATTGCCTCTGTCAGCCTTTCACTGTCGGCAGTAAGCATTCGCTCTTCGGTTATGAAGGCTATACCGAAATCGTATTTGTTCGCCTTTTCGGGCAGAAACAGGAGAAAAAGAAACAAAGCCGCCGCAATTACACATATTTTTTTATGCTTTTTGAAAAAAACCATGTGTATTCCCTCCTCTTTAAAAACCTTTAGACGATGCAAACGGGAGCCCTTCGCTCCGATTTGCATCGTCTGTCCTACCGCTTAATTATACCGCACGGCCGTTAAATTTGCAAGCGTAATTTTCCGTCACGTAAAAAGCCTTATTTTGCCGAATGGCATTTTCCGTTCATCGCACAGGAGGCACAACCGCAGCCGCACGATGATTTTCCTTTTTTCTTATCCTTTATCAGTGTGTGTATCGCAATGAAAATCACCGCCAAAAGCACTGTCGAAGCAATAATCGTTCCCATAAGCTACGCCTCCTTTTTTTGATATTTTTTGATTTGTTTAAGAAAGCTTATTCGCTTCCTTGTAAGGGCGGAAGAGCCCGTATATTATAACCGCCAAAGCTATGAGTGCCGCTATGAAGCCGACAACACTTCCGTTTCCGATTGCCATATTGCCGAACTGGTTTACCATAAGCGCAATCGCATAAGCGAATACGCACTGATAGCCGATTGCAAACCATGTCCACTTTGCGTTGTTCATCTCGCGGCGTATGGCACCGATTGCCGCAAAGCAAGGTGCGCAAAGAAGGTTGAATACAAGGAATGAATATCCGCTTATCTTTGTGAATTCAGCCGCAATTGTTGCATATACATCACCCGATCCACCGTAGAGTATTCCCATTGTTCCGACAATGTTTTCCTTTGCCACAAGTCCCGTAATCGAAGCAACTGCCGCCTGCCATTCGCCCCAGCCCAACGGTGCAAACAAGGGAGCTATCACCTTTCCTATCGAAGCCAAAATACTCATGCCGCGCTCATC
>CAZRUB010000242.1:0-1703 GCA_964603185.1 uncultured Ruminococcus sp. | reverse complement strand
TTGAAAACCGTTTGTCCGAAAGGGCGCGTGGGTTCGAATCCCACCCTCTCCGCCATTCTAAGCAAACGGTCGGTTTTATCCGTTATATATTTTTTTTAATAACTGCGGTTGTAATTCGGAGAAGTACTCAAGTTGGCCGAAGAGGCGCCCCTGCTAAGGGCGTAGGTCGGGAAACCGGCGCGAGAGTTCAAATCTCTCCTTCTCCGCCAAAAATCCGCACACCTTAGGGTGTGCGGATTTTACTTATTACTTATTAACTATTAACTATTCACTGCAAAAGTAAAATAACGCCAGCCGACCAAGCAATAGCGTTATTTTTAATAAATAAACACATTTTGGCATAACCGCTATCGGTCTTGCCCTTTTCTGTTGTCATTATATAACGATAATCATCGTTTGTCAACCGTTTGTTGAAAAAACATTGCCTTTCGGTTAGGCGAAGCAGAATCACAAATCGCAAGAAAACTAAGAAATCAAGGGAAATTCACAAGAAAATCAAGGAAATGGCCTAATATAAAAGGTATAATAGACTCGGACGATACAATTTGTCGGCGCAATGAAGCGATAAGAAAGGCGATGATATTAACATGGATTTTATAAAAGAGAAAATAAGAGTCGGCTGCGAGAATTTAAGCCGTCTTAAGGAAAGCGTGCTTTCCGCCTTGAATTTTGATTATATACACACATCGGGCTATAAGGAGGGGACGGCTCCGCCATCGGAGAGTGAGCAGTGGAGGCCGTATGTTTCAGGCTCCCGCATAGAGGGCACGGACGAGCATTATTGGCTCCGCATAAGCATCCCCTCCGTTCCCGAGAGGGAGCACAAAAGACTTTGCTTCAGCCTTAAAACGGGACGCGAAGGCCGGTGGGACGCAAGAAATCCGCAAGGTCTTTGCTATATTGACGGAAAAGCGATTCAAGCCCTTGACACGCGCCATACGGATTTCCCTTTGGAATTTAACAAGAGCCTCACCATGTATATATATTTTTACACGGGAATGGAGGGCGGCGACTTTGAGATAAGCGCGAGCCTGCTCCTTCGTGACGTTCCCACAGAGCAGCTTTGGTATGACCTTAAGGTTCCCTTCGACGTAATCTCGCTTTATTCCGAAAGCGCCATGCAATACATAAAAATAAGGGACTGCCTCAACAAGGCGCTTTTGAGGCTTGATTTAAGAAATTTTTATTCCGAGGAATATTATGCAAGTGTAGAAGCTACCCGTGCATATTTAAAGGAAGAGCTTTACGAAAAGCTCGCGGAGAGCGGTAACGGCGAAATAAGCTGCATCGGGCATACGCACATTGATATTGCCTGGCTTTGGACTGTGGCGCAAACGCGCGAAAAGGCGGAGCGCAGCTTTTCGACCGTGCTAAACCTTATGGAGCGATATCCCGAGTATAAGTTCATGTCCAGCCAGCCTCAGCTTTACGAATTTGTGAAGGAAGCAAATCCGGAGCTTTACGAGAGAATAAAAGAAAAAATCAAGGAAGGCCGCTGGTTTGTGGAGGGTGCAATGTGGCTGGAGGCGGACTGTAACCTGACAAGCGGAGAAAGCCTGGTTCGCCAGCTTCTTTACGGAAAGCGCTTTATCAAGGACGAATTCGGCATCGACAGCCGTATTCTTTGGCTTCCGGATGTTTTCGGCTACAGCGCCGCCCTGCCCCAGATACTGAAAAAGAGCGGGGTTGACCGCTTCTTCACC
>CAZRUB010000241.1:0-1738 GCA_964603185.1 uncultured Ruminococcus sp. | reverse complement strand
ACGGAGCTCGGAACCCGCCACAGGGCGGCTATCGGCGTTACGGAGAAAAGCGATGCCATTGCGGTTGTGGTTTCCGAAGAAACGGGGAAAATATCCTATGCCAAGGACGGCGGACTGCATCGTGATATTACGGCGGATAATCTTCGCGAAATTTTGACCATGGAATTTTCCGATATGGCTCCGGTGGATGATATTAAGGGATTTTTCAAAAGGGGGGAGCCCAATGAGCGAAAATAATAAAAGCATAACCGAAGCGGAGGAAAAAAAGAAAATCGCATCTAAAAAGCTTTTGGGCAAGGTTGCGTGCGCGCTTCTGGCAATTCTTATGTGGATTTACGTATCGTATGACGAAAATCCGAAAACAACAAATACCTATACAAACATTCCGGTCACGATTAACGGAATAGCGGAGCTGGAGCAGAGGAACATCACCGTTTTAAGCGGGGAGCTTACCGTTGCGGTTAAAATTTCGGGAACAAGGAACGCTTTGAGCAGGCTGAATAAGTCGGATATAAATGCCGTGGTGGATGTTTCGAACATTACCGGCATCGGGGAGCAAAATCCGATAATAAGTATTGTGGGAATCCCCGATTCGCTCAGCGTGGAGGAAAAGAAGGTGACAAGCGGAAGAATTGTTACCGATATATTGATTAAAAAGGTTATAGAGGTCGGCATCGATATAACGGGCACAATGAACGACAATATCGTGGAGGGCGAGAAAAGCGTAAGTCCCGCGCAGATTACGGTTAAGGGACCGAACACGCTTTTGGAAAATGTTACGGCTTGGACCGAAGCGATAGATATTTCCGGCATATCCGAAAGCGAAAATATTTATAACACCGGTATCGTGCTGAAGGATGCCTCCGGAAGCATTATAAAGAACGATATGATTACAAAATCGGACAATGAAGCAACCGTAACAATTAACTGCCTGGGAAGAAAAGAGGTTAAAGTAAATCCTCCGGCTATAGTGGGCAGTCTGTCCGGCTATATTGTAAGGGTGGAGGAAATCAATCCCGATACGGTTGTGATAACCGGCCCGGTTGAGGCGGTCGAGGGTATATCCTCGGTTGATGTGGATGACATCGATGCATATTATACGCTGGCATCCAAAAGCTTTGCGCGCGATATAACGGCTTCGGAGGGAATAGAGTGCGAGCCGAAGAGAGTTACGGTTTCCGTCAGCGTTACTCCGGAAGCGCGCAACGCGGACGAAGAGGAAGCCGAGGAATAGAAAAAACAAAAAAATGCAGTAAAACTATTGACATTCGGCGAAAAAGAATGTATAATATATTCTGCTTGCAGAGAGGAATCGTAATGAAGATAAATATTTCGTCCATAGCGAATTCTGAAGGTAAGGTGCCCGTGAACGGCTCTGTGAAAATGGGCAGAGTGATTTTTGACGGCGGAGAATATGAATTTTCCGATGTTGACGTTACGGGAAACATAGTAAATATCGGCGGAAGTCTGGAGCTTAAAGCAAGAGCTGCCGGAGAGTACACAACTCCATGCGCAAGGTGCTTAAAGCCTGTAACAATCAGCTTTGACGCAGATATTTATGAGGAGCTCGGAAATGATGAGGATGACGGCGGCGCACTGTCCTCGGACAGGAGCGAGTGTGAGTTATCCGGGATTATCGAAAAATCCGTGATTTCTTCGCTTCCGATAACGGTTCTCTGTTCGGAGAATTGCAGGGGGAGATGCCCCGGCTGCGGAGCGGAGCTTAACGCGGAGGAAT
>CAZRUB010000240.1:0-1738 GCA_964603185.1 uncultured Ruminococcus sp. | reverse complement strand
TTGCCGTATTGATTTTTCCAGTCCCACACCTTTTCAAGGAACTTTTCACGTCCCAAATCGTAGCGCGTTAATCCCTCTTCTTTTCTTAAGGTTTCCTCAACCTTAATCTGTGTGGCAATTCCGGCATGATCAGTTCCGGGAATCCAGAGTGCGTTATATCCCTGCATTCTTCTTGCACGTATTAAAATATCCTGAAGCGTTTCGTCCAATGCGTGTCCCATATGAAGCTGACCCGTAACGTTCGGAGGCGGTATCACAATGGTAAACGGAGTCTTTTTCTCGTCAACCTCGGCGTGAAAATATCCTTTTTCCTCCCATTTTTTATAAATCCTGTCCTCCGCCTCGGCAGGGTTAAAATTCTTTTCCAGTTCTTTTCTCATAACTCTTTCCTTTCTCTATATAAAGAGCACCAGAAGCGCAAGCAATACAACCGCATATGCTGCAAGCTTAACTTTTATCTGTGCGCCCTCCGAATTATCCTTTAATAATTTCACGGCAATTTTCTCGGCGCCGAAGCAAAGCCCCGCACCGACAGCCAAAAGAACAAGCGAAATCGCCTTAGTCATCGTTTCTCACCGCACTCGGACTTTGCGCCATAAGCTCCTCCAAGGTATCCGGCACAAATGCTTCCTCCTTTTTTTCGTTCTCGCTCATATCGGCGACCTCTTCGGCTTCACCCAAGCTCGCCGAAGCACCCTCGTTCACTTCCTCCAAAGCTGCATCCTCGGAGGGAATAACGATTTCCCTTGTAGGCTCCGCATACTCGGGCTCATATTCCGAGAAGGCATAAGCTTTTTCCGTTTCCGCCGCGTCGGAAGGTGCATTATCATCGGAAGCTTCCTCTTCCTCCGCATCCTCCTCGCTATCGCGACGCGAAATAAATATCATGCATAAGCCCATCAAAATAAGTATAACCACAATCACTATTATAACATACTTTGTGATTTTGTCCACAAGGCTTACACTTGTTGCCGAATGTGCGTTTTCTCCCGCGTCCTCGGCATTGTCGTCATAACCCTTTCTTTCAATCGGGTCGAGAACCCCATCCGCTTCGTTCGTCTGTCGTCCTTCCGATGCCTTTACGGCCTTAAGGGTTTCATTTTCATCCTTAAGGTCGCTTACCGTTGCCTCAAATTCCTTCACCTTCGCACCGAGCTCTTCATTTTCGGTTTTGAGCGCTTCATTTTCGGCCTTAAGCGCCTCCAGCTCCTCATTTATAAGCGGTGCATTTTCCGTTTGCGCCTTCAACACGGTAATTTCCTCGGAAAGCGCAGTTCTTTTCGCCGCATCCGCCCCGTAACCGGTCGCAAAGCCTGCCGAACCGGCTATCAAAGCCACAAGCAACGATAAAATCAATATCGCCAAGCCTTGTTGTTTTCTTTTTCTCATTGACATTTTATCAAGTCCTTCCTTAAATAAGAGTCAAATTTTATGTAGATTTTTAAATTATAACACAAAAAAAAGTAAAAATCAAGGTTATTACTTGACAAATCTTCGTATTTTGGTAAAATAATATTATTCACATTTAGGAAAGGATTGTTTATTATGAAAAATGAAGCTAAAACCATGGAAAAAATCGTTGCGCTCTGCAAAGGCCGCGGTTTTGTATACTCCGGCTCCGAGATTTACGGCGGTTTATCCAATACATGGGATTACGGTCCTTTGGGTGTAGAGCTTAAAAATAATGTAAAAAAAGCGTGGTGGAAAAAATTCGTTCAGGAATCTCCTTACAATGTCG
>CAZRUB010000239.1:0-1780 GCA_964603185.1 uncultured Ruminococcus sp. | reverse complement strand
ATACGGACGGCGAATTTGTCGCACGCGGATACAACATAATGAAGGGCTATTACAATATGCCCGAGGCGACCGCCGCGGCAATAGATGAGGCCGGTTGGCTTCACACCGGTGACCTTGCGAGAAGAACGCCCGACGGATATTATAAAATTACCGGCCGCATAAAGGATATGATAATCCGCGGCGGAGAGAATATTTATCCCAAGGAAATAGAGGACTTTATATATACCTACGATAAGGTTAAGGACGTTCAGGTAATAGGTGTTCCGGATGAGCAGTACGGCGAGGAAATTGCCGCTTACATCATCCCGAAGGAGGGCGAGACCGTAACCGAGGACGAAATTAAGGACTATGTTCGCGCAAACATGGCAAAGCACAAGGTTCCGCGCTATGTCATTTTGACGGATGCGTTCCCGATGAATGCGGCCGGAAAAATATTAAAATACAAAATGCGCGAGGATGCGGTGGAAAAGCTTAACCTTAAAAACGCAAGCAATATCGAAACGGCATAATCGAATTTTTATCGGGAGGAACAAAAATATGGATAACGCTAAGGTAAAGGCGCTTTACAGCGAAGCGGTTGACAGGGTGGAAAATTATCACATTGGGAAATTTAAGGATATGACGGATGAACTTTTCTTAATTTCCACAACATATCCCGGCGTGTGGGTGGAGCACATTTACGACTCCGTTTTTTACGCAGGGATGAAGCCCGAAAGGCTTTATCTTGCCGAAAACATACTAAAGGCCTTCATTGACCGACAGACCGACGAGGGTCAGCTTCCGTGCCTTATGCTGGACGGGAACCGCTTCCCCGGGAAAACGGACCTTGTGAGCTATTCGCAAATTCAGGAATGCGTTTCCTTCGCAAAGCTTTGCTTTATGGTTTATCAAATGTCCGGCGATAAGGAAAAGCTGAAAAAATATTATTCGGCGTCCAAGGCGTGGGAGCTCTGGCTGAGAAAGAACAGGATGACCCTCGGCACCGGGCTTATCGAAATGTTTTACGGGTTTGACACGGGACATGACAATTCCGGCCGCCTGGAGGGTATTTCCTGCGAGGGAAACTATGTGAAGGACGGCGTGCGCCAAAACGCCGCGGTTCTTCCTCCGGATGACGGAATAACGCCGATTATCGCGGTGGATATGAACTGCAATTTCTATGCGACCCGGATTGCCCTTTCGAAAATGGCGGATGAGCTGGGACTTTCGGACGAGGCGGCAGCTTGGCGCGAGAAGGCCGCGGCCGTGAAGAAAAAGCTTTTTGAAATTTGCTATGACGAGAAGGATGCCTTTTTCTATGACACGGACAGAAGCTTAAATAAGCGTCCTTATCGTTCATCGGTAATTCTTCACCCGTTCCTGGAGGGTGTGCTTGACAAGGAAGAGGACAAGGAAGTGATAGAGCGCATTTATAATGAGCATATCAAAAACCCGAAGGAATTCTGGACGAAATATCCTTTCCCCTCAATGTCTTATTCCGACCCCTCGGCCAAGGAGCATAAGCCGAAAAACTCATGGGGCTACTTTACGCAGGGGCTTATCGTTTTAAGGTGCTCCATGTGGATGGACAGCTACGGCTTTAAGGAGGACTATGATTACATCCTTACAAAATGGGTCGAAGCCTGGACGGAGCACAGTGACGAAATCAAGTTCGGGCAGGAGCTTGATCCGATGACGGGAATCCCCTCGCAAAGCTCGGAATGGTATTCGAGCACAATGCTGAGCTATATATACGCCGTGGAAAGACTCGGTCTTATGTAATGAAAACGCCGCTCTTAAG
>CAZRUB010000238.1:0-1788 GCA_964603185.1 uncultured Ruminococcus sp. | reverse complement strand
TAAATTCCTTGTTGCTGTCAACGTTTTGAAAAACATCGCCTCTTTTTTTGGCAAACTTTTCCGAAACCTTTGTGACCTGCAGGGTAACGTTTTTTTCGACGTTATCCAACGAAAGCCTGTACGATAAGGCTCCCACCAATGCCAGCACTATTGCGATTACGATAAGCATAAGCGTTGTATACCATATTGTTATTCTCGTTTTTATGGAGGTTGTCTTTTTCATTTCACTCTTCCCTCATGGTATAGCCCACATTCTTAACCGTATGAAGCAATTTTTTATCATAATTGTCGTCAAGCTTTTTTCTTAAGTGATGTATATATACCTTTACGACATCGCTTGTTCCTTCGTATTCAAAGTTCCGAATATTATCCTCTATTTTTTCCTTCGGAACAACTATGCCCTTGTTTCTCATAAGATATTCCAAAACGGAATATTCCTTGGAGGAAAGCTCGATCGCATTGCCTCCGCGCTTCACCGTTCTGGTTGTCGTGTCAAGGCTCAAATCCGCAATTTCGAGAATTTTCCCCGTAACGCTTTCCTTCACCCTGAGCATAGCCCTTATTCTGGCGCAAAGCACATCAAAGGAAAACGGCTTGGTAAGATAGTCGTTTGCCCCCGTATCCAGTCCCCGGATTATGTCCTCCTCCGAATCCCTTGCCGTCAGCATCAGCACCGGCGTCAGTATTTTTTTGTTTCTCATACCCTGAAGCACCTCAAAGCCGTTTAGCTTCGGCATCATAACATCCAGCACAATTCCGTCATACTCGGCGTTTTCTGCATAGAACAAAGCCTCCTCGCCGTCAAAACAGTTATCAACGGTGTAGCCCTGCCTTATCAGCCTTTCCGTAATTGTTTTATTAAGATTTTTTTCATCCTCGGCAATCAATAATCTCATATGCTTCACCCAATCAGTTTTTGTTTTTTTGCGAGCAGGCATTTCACCTCATGCCCCGAGGCCCGCCAAAGCCCTCGTTTTTCCGCATTTCCGGGCTCATGCCTTCGCTTACCGTAACCTCATGTACCTCGTCCCCGACAGTAACCGTATAGACCTTTCCCTTCTCCAATTCGGGAGCCGTGACAAGCACCGCACTGTAGCTTCCTCTCGGGGTATACTCCGCGATAACCTTGCCTTTTTCATTCTTCAAGGTGATGCCGTCGCCAGAAGAATGCTCCTCCTCGCAATACACCGTAACATAGCCCTGCGCTATATTCATTTTTCCCTGCGTTCCGCCGCTTCCCGCCGCAATAAGTGTAACGCCCTCGTTTATTTCAACCGTTCCGTCCGCGTCAAGCACGCTGTTTGGCCCGGTAAAGCTGCCGTTAACCTTTACGGCCTTTATCGTTCCGCCGTTGATTATTAAATTTCCGTTGGAATCGATGCAGTCGTCCTCTGCGTATATTTCGATGTCACCGCCGTTTATGACAAGGCAATCGGCTTCCGAGCCTCCGCCTTGTCCTCCGAAGGGATCGAATGCGCCGTTCATGCCCGGCTCATCCTTCGGTCTCGCCGTGTCGCCCGCGGCCTCACGGCTTTTGGCCGGCTTATCGGCACCGCCCTGCCCCGGGGCTTGCATGGGATCCTTCATGCCGTCGGGTCTTTCGCGCCGATCCTTTGCCCCTCCGAAGGGATTATCCTTTTGAAGCGAAGCGTTTCCCCTTTCCTCGAAGGGCTTACCGCCGCCTGCCTTCGGTGCATTGCCCTGCCCTCCGGGGCCCTGTTCTCCGCTGTTTCCGCCCGATGCGTTTATACCGTCAGCCGAGGCCGATATCGAAATTACACCGTCGTT
>CAZRUB010000237.1:0-1797 GCA_964603185.1 uncultured Ruminococcus sp. | reverse complement strand
GACAGCGTTTTATCATATCCCGAAGGGTCGAAAATAATCATAATGAGCCCGGTTATACGCGGGAAAAAGGGCGAATACACGAAGCTTTTTTCCGATGCGGTAAAAAACGGCTATGTGAGAGTGAGGGTTGACGGCGAAATAAGGCTTTTGGAAGAGGAAATAAAGCTTGATAAAAAGAAAAAGCACAATATAGATATTGTTGTTGACCGTCTTTCGATTAAGCCGGATATCAACAAAAGGCTGACCGATTCGCTTGAAACGGCGCTTAAAATGTCCGGCGGGCTTGTGAGCGTGGAAATCGTCGGCGGAGAGGAGCACATGTACAGTCAGAACTATGCCTGCCACGAATGCGGAATTAATTTGGAGGAGCTTGAACCGCGTCTTTTTTCCTTCAACAATCCGTTCGGGGCGTGCCCCGAATGCGCGGGACTTGGTTATCTTCTCAAAATGGATCCCGACAGGCTTATTGCCGACAAGTCGCTTTCGGTATACAACGGAGGAATCGATTTAATAGGCTGGGACGGAAGTGTTGAGGGCGGAATGACCGAAAGCTGGTACAACGGCTTGGAAAAAAAATACGGGATAGACCTTCATGCTCCCGTAGGCGAGCTTACCGAAAGGGCGAAAGAGATTTTATTCTACGGGAGCGGCGGCGAGCCGGTGGAAATACACTATAAGGGACGCGATAGCCGCACCGAACAGATTTACGACAAGCCCTACGAGGGAATTATACCGCTTATGGAAAGGCGTTATGCCGAAACGACCTCGGACTTCATGAAATATTATTACGAGCTTCGTATGAGCAGCAGCTCATGCCCGTGCTGCGGCGGAAAAAGGCTTAAAAAAGAAGCGCTCAGCGTTACCGTGGGCGGAGTGAACATCCATGAAATGTCCTCAATGCCCATTGACAGGCTTTATGATTTCATAAAGGAAATAAGCTTTTCGGAAAAAGAAAAAATGATTGCGTCACGCATTATAAACGAAATCGAGGCAAGGCTTTCGTTCTTAAAGGAGGTGGGGCTTAATTACCTCACGCTTACAAGGGCGGCTTCAACCCTCTCGGGAGGCGAGGCGCAGAGAATAAGGCTGGCGACACAGATAGGCTCCGGTCTTACCGGCGTTTTGTATATACTGGACGAGCCTTCAATAGGGCTTCATCAGCGCGATAACGAAAAGCTGATAGCTGCACTTAAAAATCTGCGCGACATGGGAAACACCCTGATTGTGGTGGAGCATGACGAGGACACGATGTACGCGGCGGACTATATTGTGGATATCGGCCCGGGGGCGGGTATTCACGGCGGAAGGGTTGTTGCGGCAGGAGGTGTGGAGGACATTAAAAACGCCGAAAATTCCGTAACGGGCGACTATCTTTCCGGCAGAAAAAAAATCGCCGTTCCCGAAAAAAGAAGGGAGGGCAACGGAAAAGTCCTGAAAATTGTGGGTGCGAGGGAAAACAACCTTAAAAACATCACGGTTAAAATTCCGTTGGGAAAGCTTGTATGCGTAACGGGCGTTTCGGGCTCCGGAAAATCCACGCTGGTCAATGAAATATTATATAAGTCGTTGGCGCGTGAGCTTAACGGGGCGAAAAAGGACAATCCCGGTCAGCACAAGGAAATATTGGGAACGGAGCTTCTCGATAAGGTTATCGATATTGACCAGTCGCCCATAGGGCGCACGCCGCGCTCCAACCCGGCAACCTATACGGGGCTTTTCTCCGATATACGTGAGCTTTTCGCTTCGACGAACGAGGCCAAAATGCGCGGCTACGGGCCCGGACGCTTCAGCTTTAAC
>CAZRUB010000236.1:0-1843 GCA_964603185.1 uncultured Ruminococcus sp. | reverse complement strand
AATAATGATTTAAGGAGGTAAAGGAATGAAAACGCTTAAGGACGTTAAAATCGGTGAAACCGTATGCGTGACGAGGCTTAACGGACAGGGTGCCGTTAAAAGAAGAATCATGGATATGGGGATTACCAAGGGTGTGACCGTATTTGTCAAGAAGGTTGCCCCGTTGGGCGATCCGATAGAAATTACCGTAAGAGGCTATGAGCTTTCGCTCAGAAAAGCCGATGCCGAAATGATAGAGGTTGAGTAATTTTTGAAAGAGAGGATAAAAACATGAGTTTAAGAATTGCCCTTGCGGGCAACCCGAACTGCGGTAAAACCACTTTGTTCAATGCGCTGACCGGCTCCAACCAGTTTGTCGGAAACTGGCCCGGCGTAACAGTTGAAAAAAAAGAAGGCAAGCTTAAAAAGCATGACGGCGTTGTTATAACCGACCTTCCGGGGATTTATTCGCTTTCGCCGTATACGCTTGAAGAGGTTGTGGCGAGAAATTATCTTATAGGTGAAAGGCCGGACGCAATCTTAAATATTGTTGACGGAACAAATCTTGAGAGAAATCTTTATTTGACAACGCAGCTTACGGAGCTTGGTATTCCGGTTGTTATCGCAATCAACATGATGGACGTTGTTAAAAAGAACGGCGATAAAATCGATACGGCGGTACTTTCAAAGGAGCTGGGCTGCAAAATCGTTGAGATTTCGGCACTTAAGGGAACCGGAGTAGCAGAGGCGGCGGAAGCGGCAATCGACGCGGCGAAAAACGCAAAAGCGGTTCCCATGCATACATTCTCGGGTGCGGTTGAGCACACAATAGCTCACATTGAGGAGGCGGTGCTTCATGACCTTCCCGAAAACGAACAAAGATGGTATGCGGTTAAAATATTCGAGCGCGACGAAAAGGTTATAGAAAAGCTCGGCGTGAAAAGCGATGTTATGGCGCACATAGAAGAGGACATAAGAGCGGCGGAAAAAGAGCTTGATGACGACGCCGAAAGCATAATAACCAACGAAAGATACGTTTACATAGCCGAGATAATCAAGGGCTGCTACAAAAAGAAAAATTCCGGTGCGCTTTCGTCATCCGACAAAATAGACAGAATTGTGACAAATCGCTGGTTGGGCCTTCCGATATTTGCGGTTATCATGTTTTTGGTTTACTATATTTCGATGGTGACGGTCGGCACAAGTGCTACGGACTGGGCGAATGACGGACTTTTCGGCGACGGTTGGCATCTTTTCGGAATAGGCTCATCGGCATATTCCGAGGATGCCGAGGCATATGCGGAAGCCTCGCTGATTGTGGACGGATATGACGCTTACGTTGAAGAAAACGGCATTCCGGAGGACGGAAGCTTCACATATGATGTGGAGGATGAGGAAACACTTGCGGTTGAAATCGTTGATGCGACAACAAAGGATTATGAAGAAGCCTTGCTGACGCTTTCCGAAATCGGCGAAGAACCCGACCCGGCTTCATACGGCGTTTGGGTGCCGGGAGTTCCTGTTTTAATCGGCAATATGCTTGAAAGCGTGAACTGCAGTGAATGGCTTTCCGGGCTTATATTGGACGGTATAGTTGCGGGCGTCGGCGCGGTATTGGGCTTTGTGCCGCAGATGCTGGTGCTCTTCTTGTTCCTTGCGTTTTTGGAAGCGTGCGGATATATGGCGAGAATTGCATTCGTGCTTGACAGAATTTTCAGAAAGTTCGGGCTTTCGGGTAAATCCTTCATTCCCATGCTTATAGGTACGGGCTGCGGTATCCCCGGAATTATGGCATCGAGAACAATCGAAAACGACCGCGACCGCAAAATGACGATTATGACAACAACCTTCATTCCCTGCGGCG
>CAZRUB010000235.1:0-1849 GCA_964603185.1 uncultured Ruminococcus sp. | reverse complement strand
GCGCCCTTTTTAGCCGAGCCCTTCACCGCAACCCCTCCGAGCGAGCGCGAAATGAAATTTCGCTTTCGCCCACCTCCCCTTACACAGGGGAGGCTTTAAATGCTCACTCTTCATCAGTGCTCCGTATGGGCGGATATCATCCGCCCATACGGCAGCGAGCGCATTCTGCATTCTGCATTCCGCATTCCGCATTCCGCATTGCGTTAAATGTTTTTCCGCATTACGGCTATCGCGCTTTTTTCAAGGCGCGAAACCTGCGCCTGGCTTATCCCTATTTCGTCGGCAACCTCCATCTGAGTTTTCCCCTCGTAAAACCGAAGCTTAAGAATGCGCCGCTCCCTTTCCGAGAGCCTTTTCATCGCCTCCGAAAGCGCAATCGATTCCGTCCACGACGCGTCGGTGTTTTTATCGTCCGAGATTTGATCCATAACGAAAACCGCATCCGCACCGTCATGATACACCGGCTCGAACAGCGAAACGGGCTCCGATATGGCGTCCAACGCCGAAGCCACATCCCTTTTATCCACTCCCAGCTCCTCGGCTATTTCATCCGTTGTCACCTCTCTTCCCCTTTCGGCGGAAAGCCTTTCCCGCGCCGCAATGGATTTATATGCCAGGTCGCGCACCGAACGGCTTACCCTGATTGTGTTATAGTCCCTTAAATAGCGTCTTATTTCTCCAATTATCATCGGGATGAGCGTTCAAGGGCGAAAAAGCGTGTTTTATTGCGTTTTCTCTTGACTTTTTTTGTATTTCGGTTATAATATGTAATAGATAACAAGGGAGTAGCCAGCGAAAACAATCGTTTCATCGGCGTCAATACGGTGTATAACCCGCTTATGAATTAAAAGGCAAGACTTTTATCGGAATTTTTTCTGATAAAAGCTTTTTTTATTAAGAACAATAAGCTTAAAGCAAGGAATCTTAAGGAGGAATTTTTATGGCAGAGCTTTTTTCAAACGTAACGGAAATAACCTGGCAGCAGGTTGTCATGTGGCTTATCGGTGCACTTTTGATTTATCTTGCAATCAAAAAGGATATGGAGCCGTCGCTCCTTTTGCCCATGGGCTTCGGCGCCATTTTAGTCAATCTTCCCTTATCCGGTGCGGTTACCCAAGGAAGCGAGGAGGGCATTATCGATGTGCTTTTCAACGCCGGAATCGCCAATGAGCTTTTCCCCCTGCTTTTATTCGTGGGAATAGGCGCGATGATTGATTTCGGGCCGCTTTTATCCAATCCGAAGCTGATGATTTTCGGTGCGGCGGCGCAGTTCGGAATTTTCTTCACCCTCGGGCTTGCCACTCTTTTGGGCTTTGATTTGAAGGACGCGGCCTCCATTGCCATTATCGGCGCGGCTGACGGCCCGACCTCCATTTTCGTTGCCAACTATTTCAATTCGGGCTATCTCGGCCAGATAATGGTGGCGGCATATTCGTATATGGCGCTTGTTCCGCTTATTCAGCCGCCGGTTATTCGCGCGTTGACCACAAAGAAGGAGCGTCTTATCAGAATGCCTTATGAGCAGAAGTCAATTTCCAAGCGCACAAAAATTCTTTTTCCCATCATAATAACCATGATAACGGGAATTGTTTCGCCCAAAAGCGTTGCGCTTATAGGTTTTTTGATGTTCGGTAATTTGATAAGGGAATGCGGCGTTTTGGATTCGCTTTCCGAAACCGCCCAGAAGGTTCTCGCAAACCTTATCACTCTGTTTTTGGGAATTACGATTGCTTCCAAAATGCAGGCGGCCGATTTTTTGACCCTCAAAACGCTTATGATTATCGGCTTGGGGCTTGTCGCCTTCATTTTTGACACGGCGGGCGGCGTGCTTTTCGCAAAGCTTAGAAAC
>CAZRUB010000234.1:0-1931 GCA_964603185.1 uncultured Ruminococcus sp. | reverse complement strand
GCACCAAATGGAATTATAGGCGGATTTTTCCGCTTACATAAATTTCGGTATATCAAAAAAAGAAACCGTCAATAATAACTATGCTCCGTCATTCGGAGCAAAAAGGACGGTTCCCTATGTACCTGAATTATTACAGTATACTAAACACTCCCGTTATAGAATATCCCACGAAAAAGCCTTTGGGCAAGGTTTCAGACATTTTTATAAAAGAAAATTCCTCCGAGATTATCGGAATAGCGGCAAAAAGCAACGGTCTTATATATCAAAACAGGCTGTTTAACTCTGAGGATATCCTTTATGCGGGAACGGATCGGCTTTCGGTTCACGGTTTCGGGAAAAGATTTTTTACGCATCCGTCCGAGCCGGGATTTTTAAGCTTTCGGGCGCTTATCGGGCTTGAGGCCGCGTCCCATGAAGGCAAGGAATATATCGGCAAGGTCAAGGACGGGTATTTTGATATGGAGGCCGGCAGCTTAACCGAGCTTTTAATCGGCAAAAATTTGGCCGATGATATTGTAAGCGGCAGAAAGCTCTTAAGGGCGGCTTCATATCGAACCGAAAACGGCATTCTTCGCGTAGAAAATCCCTCGCTTATTTCCAAGAGCCGAGGCTTCTTACCTTTAATGCAAAAAAACAGATAAAAAAGAGGTGCATTCAATGTCAAAAGCAATTAATTTTGCCGCAGGGGTTGCCACCGGAGCGGCAATAGGCATGGCTGTAGGTGCCATTTTGGATCCCATAAGCGACAAGGACAAAAAAATACTTCGAAAAAAAACCAGTCATATGTTCAAGGCTATAGGAACCGCAATAGATAATTTGGTTGATATGTTTTAAGACGGCTTTACGCCGTCTACATACCGTACATTTTCTGTTCACACGCTGTTTTGGAGGGCGGTGCTTCAATTGAAAAAAGGTTATCTTGTTTTGATTATCGCGATATCGCTTTTATATTTCGGCACGAAAATACGCAGTGTCACCGCCCCTGTTTTCGGTGCGCTTTTTTTGGCTTATCTCGCTTATCCCTTTGTGCGGTTCACCTCGCGAAGGCTTCCCAAAAGCATCGCCGCCGTATTGTTCTACGCGTTGATTTTTTCTTTTATCGCACTGCTTTTTTACTTTATATTGCCCACCGTTTCGGACGGCCTGGGCGAAATTTACAAATATATATCCGCCAATTCCGACGTTTTTTCTTTTTTATCACGTGAAAAGCTTTTATCGTATATATCCGAAAAAGCGGACTCCTTAAGCGAATTTTTGAAAAATACCGTTAATATAATTTCCAAATGCGCCGTATCCGTTGTCCTGTCATGTCTTTTCATCATGGATTACGATACCTTAAAGCGGAGCGCGCGCTCACTTATACCGGAGGCGCTGGTTCCCAGCCTGCTTCCGGCAATACGCGAAATAGATGTTGTATTTCGTTCATTTTTTCGCGGTCAGCTTCTTGTTTCCGTAATTCTTTCCGCCATAACATATTTCACACTTCTGTTTTTGAAAATAAAGCTTGCGCTTATACTTTCGGTTTTTTACGGTATTTTCTGCCTTGTACCGACAATAGGACCCATAATAGGCGCAATTCCGGTTGTCGCCGTGTCGTATATGCAATCGCCGTCGTCCGCGCTTTTTGCTCTCGGCGCAATAATTTTAACTCAAATCATCGACAATTCCGTAATTTCGCCGAAAATAAAAGCCGACAGCGTGGATATTTCACCCGCCGCGGCTTTTACCGCGATTTATCTCGGTGCCGGATTTTTCGGCCTGTTCGGCATAATTTTGGGCGTTCCGGTATATGCCGCTTTGAAAATAATCCTGCGACGGGTTATTTCGGCAATCGTATAGAAGCTGCAATCAAATGGCAATAAAGCCGATAACCGCGCCGTTCCTTCAAAAAAGCGTTCCGCTCTTATTGTATCGTCTGAGCATTTCCTCCT
>CAZRUB010000233.1:0-1945 GCA_964603185.1 uncultured Ruminococcus sp. | reverse complement strand
ACCAAAAATCGACAAGCTTCTCAAGAAGCTTGTCGATTTTACTTTTTACCTCTTCCTTTTTCACTATTCCTTAATCGAAAAGCGTCAGGACTGACGCAGGCGCAATTCGCTTTGTGCGCGAGCTTGAGCAAGGCAAAGAAACGGTGCGTATGGACAAGGTGAATGTAGCGCTTGCGATGCTTAATGCCCAAGCGATTGCCGGAAAGAAGGAAAATAAATGAGTGTATTCAGAGCTGCCCGAAGAAACATAATTTCGACATCCGCTCTTTCGGCCGCACTCCGCCCAAAGCCTCATTTTATAAAATTTAACAACAAATTAATAAAATGTTATTGATTTTTTGTTATTTATGTTGTATAATAAAGATGTAGCCGAAAGCTTACGATGCTTTGGCACTTAATCAGAAAGGGGCTGTTTTTATGAAGGTTATTATCAGCGGAAGAAGGACAGAGGTTGAAGAGCGGCTCAAGGAGCTTATCGAAAAGAAGCTTTCAAAGTTGGATAAATTCTTTTCGGATTCATCCGAGGCCAAGGTAACCTTGACGGGTGAGAAAGGCGACCGTGTTATCATGGAGATAACCGTCTTTTCCGACGGTATGATGTATAGAGCCGAGGAGGATGCGCAGGACGCATATTCGGCAATAGATAAAATCGTTACCGTTATCGAACGGCAAATAAGGCGAAACAAAACAAGGCTTGAAAAAAAGCTTCGTGCCAATGCCTTTGATCCCGAAAATTTTGAGCCGGAAATCCAATCGGAAAAGGAAGAAGCCGAGTTTAACATTTTAAGAAACAAGCATATTTACTTAAAGCCGATGAGCGCTGAAGAAGCAATCCTTCAGATGAATCTTTTGGGACACAGCTTTTTCCTTTTCAAAAACGCCGACACGGACGAAACAAACCTGGTTTACAAGCGAAACGATAAAAATTACGGTCTTATCGAGGTTGATTAAAAAAAGCGGAGCCGAGTGCTCCGCTTTTTTCATGCTTGACATAATCGGTATTTCGTGTTATAATTGGCATATGCCAATTATAACAGAGGTGTTGTCTTATGTCCCGTCCGAAAAAAAGCCGCAAGGTATGCCGCCTTCCGCTTGCACGCACATTTAATCCGAGCACGAAAACAGACCGCAGAGTTATCCTTACGGTTGACGAATACGAATGTATAAGGCTTATCGATTATCAAGGCTTCTCCCAGGAGGAGTGCTCGTTTTATATGCAGGTGTCGCGCGCTACCGTGCAGCTTATATATGATTCGGCGAGGAAAAAGATAGCCTCCGCTCTTGTTAACGGAAGAACGCTTTGCATAGAGGGCGGAAATTACCGCCTCTGTGACGGCGATGAAGAGCAATGCGGCTGCGGCGGGTGCAAAAAGCACCTTAAATTAAATCAAAAAGGAGTAAAAAACATGAGAATTGCAGTAACCTACGAAAACGAAATGATATTTCAGCATTTCGGGCACACCGAAAAATTCAAAATCTATGATGTTGAAAACGACGAGATAAAGGCCTCCTCCGTTGTCGATACCAACGGCCGGGGGCACGGCGCTCTGGCTTCCTTCCTCAAGGAGCATGACGTGGATGTTCTTATATGCGGCGGAATCGGAGGCGGTGCACAGGCGGCGCTTGCCCAAGCGGGAATCCGTCTTTTCGGCGGTGCCGACGGCTTGTGCGATAATGCCGTAAGGGCGCTTCTTTGCAACGAGCTTGCCTATAACCCCGATGTTAAATGCAGCCACCATGAGCATGAGCACGCAGACGGCAACCACGCCTGCGGCAGTCACGGCTGCGGAGGGCATTGCCACAATTAATCGATTGGAATAGGCGATACAACCGGCGTACAACACTTCTCGGAACCGTAAAATTTGTCCGCCGTCTGTGTTGTCATACGCCCGTAGCCGAAAGAGAATAATCCGAAAAAGAAAACAGGCTTCATATTGATGTGAGC
>CAZRUB010000232.1:0-1957 GCA_964603185.1 uncultured Ruminococcus sp. | reverse complement strand
TGGTGTGCGTCGGGGTTTATACCGGAAGCGAAAACCTCCGTCGGGGTGAAGCGGGCGTTTACGGAAGTGTCCTTTTTCGAAATTCCTATCTGCTTTATCGAAAGCCTTCCCGCATCATCTGTTACGAAAGATAAATGTATTCCGTTTTTGTTAAATTCAAGGTTTTTCATTACAGGTTCCTCCGTTTTTTATATGAGTATAGCATATTGAAAATGAAAATCAATGGCGTTTTGTGTGTAAAACATGGCAACATGTTGTTTTTTATTTTCGTCCCCTTGTGAACAAAAGAACAAAATAAGATATTACAGCGCAGAATACGATCGCCGCACCGGAGGGAAGGGCAAAATAATAGGAAAGGACAATGCCCGAGAAGGAGAAGAATACGCCGAAGAGGAACGCAACAAGCATTCTCTTTTTTAATGTTTTCGTGAAAAACGCGGCGCATGACGCCGGAGCGGCAAGAAGAGCGATTACCAAAATTATGCCGGTCGCCTTGATGAGCGTAACTATCGTAAGTGCCGTTGTGAGTGATAAAACGGTTTTTAATACGCGTGTTTTTATGCCGAGAATGCGTGAAAATTCGGGGTCGAACAAAAAAGCCTGCCAGTCGCGGTAAAAAATAACGATAAGAAGGAGCATGATGACGGCAAGGGGAAGTGCCAAAAGAATATCTGTTCGCGTAACGGAAAGGATGTTTCCGAAAAGATAGGAATTGACATCCGGAGGATAGCCGTCCATAAGTGCGATAAATGCAACTCCGAACGACATTCCCAGCGACCATAAAAGTGCGGTGGCCACATCGGTTCCTTTTTTTCCGCGCTCGGACACGGCGTCGATTAAAAGGGAGGCGCAAACGGAGAATATGGCCGCACCGATTATCGGCTCAAAGCCCAAAAGATAGCCGAGCCCCACGCCGCCGTATGCGGTGTGGGCAATACCGCCGGAGAGCATAACGGAGCGCCTTTCAACCTGAATAACGCCTGCGATGGCGCACATAAGCGAGGCTAAAAGGCTTATTATAAGTGCGTTTTGCAAAAATTCGTATTTCAATACGGCTTCAATCATGACTGTGTCCTCCCAAAACCCTGTGGCTTACGCCGTGTGCGATTAAATCAACCGGGCAGCCGTACATGGCGTGGCTGATTTCATCGGTAATTTTCGGTTCGCCGTGATAAACGAGAGTGCGGTTTAAGCACGCGATTGAGCGCACGGCGCTGGATATTGCCAAAAGGTCGTGCGTGACCATTAAAATTGTCATGCCATCCTTGTTAAGTCTTTCCAAAAGCGAATAAATCATTTCACGGCTTTTGGGGTCAACATTTGAAACGGGCTCATCCAAAACAAGCATTTTGGGCTCGGCGGCAAGCGCACGTGCTGTTAAAAGGCGCTGAAATTCACCACCCGAAAGGTCGGATACGCTTCTTTCCGAAAGCTCGGTAAGCCCGAGCTTTTCAAGATAGCCCTCCGCTTTTTTGATATCGCTTTTACCGACCGATGAAAAAGGATGAAGCCCGCTTTTCAAAAAAGCGGTTGCCACAACCTCTCGTGCGGTTATCGGAAAATCCCTGGAAACCCCGGAAAACTGGGGAACATACCCTAAAAGACGGCGCGCACGAGGGCTTTTGTCGCCGAATATTTCGATGGTGCCCTCCGACGGAGAAGCCGAGCCGATTATTGAGGATATGAGCGTTGTTTTTCCGCCGCCGTTGGGGCCGATTATGCCGAGATAGTCCCCCACATCTACGGTAAGACTGACGTTTTTCAGGGCTTCGAGCCTGCCGTAATTTACGGAAAGGCCTGTGATTTTAAGAGCGGTGCTCATTTTGAAAACTCCTTTATTTTGTCTGCGATTTCTTTATAGCCTTCAACATAATTTTCCGAAAGGGGAGAAAGCCTAACGGCAACGCCGTCTATTTCGTTTGCGAAGCTTTCGGGCTGCTTTTTGCCCGCCTCTTCC
>CAZRUB010000231.1:0-1959 GCA_964603185.1 uncultured Ruminococcus sp. | reverse complement strand
AAAACGCCAAGCTTCCAAAGCTCCTCGTCAAGCTCCTTCATGTATGCGGCAACCCTGGGCTTTATGGCGCCGAAATAATGGTCGTCCATCTCCTGCCCCTTGGGAGGCTTCGCACCGAAAAGCGTGCGTCCTGTAAAAATAAGATCTCTTCGCTTTTGATAAAGCTCCTTATCTATAAGGAAATATTCCTGCTCCGGCCCGACAGTAACCTTCACGCTTCTTGCGGTATTGTTGCCGAAAAGCCTTACTATCCTCATCGCCTGCTCATTTATAACCTCGACCGAGCGCAAAAGCGGCGTTTTTTTGTCCAATGCTTCACCGCCGTAGGAATAAAATGCGCACGGCACGCAAAGCGTCCCGTCCTTTATGAACGCATAGCTTGTTGGATCCCACGAGGTGTATCCTCTTGCCTCGAATGTTGCGCGAAGTCCACCCGACGGAAAGCTGGAGGCATCCGGCTCACCCTTTATAAGCTCCTTGCCGGAAAACTCCATTATAACCTCACAAGGCCCTATCGGCGTCAAAAAGCTGTCATGCTTTTCGGCCGTTACGCCGGTGAGCGGCTGAAACCAATGAGTGTAATGGGTAGCACCCTTTTCAATGGCCCAATCCTTCATTGCATTCGCAATAACTCCGGCCGTTTCCCTTGTCAAAGGCTCGCCCAATTCAATAGTTCTTTTAAGACTTTTGTATGCTTCCTTGGGCAGCTTCTGCCTCATAACGTTGTCATTAAAAACCATGCTGCCGAAAATCTCAGGTATATTCATTAATCTCCTCCGTAAAACTTATTCAGAACGCTTATTTTTTATAAGCTCCTCCAGCTCATCAATAAACGAGCTGACATCTTGGAACCTTCTGTATACAGATGCGAAACGCACATACGCTATGTCGTTAACGGCCTTAAGCCTTTCCATAACCATTTCGCCTATTCGGCGCGAGGTTACCTCCTTGGTCATCGAATTATATATGTCGGCTTCGATTTCCTCCGCTATACGCTCCGCCTCCTTAACGCTGACCTCCGTTTTGTCACAAGCCCTAAGTATTCCGGCAAGAATTTTTTCGCGGGAGAAAAGCTCCCTCTTTCCGCCGTTTTTCACAACCATTACGGGCACATGCTCCACCTTTTCGTAGGTGGTGAACCTTCTGTCGCAGCCAAGGCAAACCCTTCGCCTTCTTACGGTAGTGTTTTCCTCCGTATCACGAGTATCCAAAACCTTGGTTTCTTCATATCCGCAGAAAGGACATATCATAAGCTTTTCCTCCGTTTATTTTTCAAGCTCGGAAATAAGGTCAATTCTCTTTTGGTGTCTGCCGCCCTGAAAGCTTGCATCAAGAAAGCTGTCTACGATCTCCATCGCTATTCCCGATGCAGTTACTCTTCCGCCGAGCGCTATTACATTTGCATTATTATGCTCCTTTGTAAGCCTTGCTGAAAAAGAATTTGTCAAAAGCGCACATCTTATTCCCTTAAATTTGTTCGCGGCCATCGACATTCCTATTCCGGTTCCGCAAACCAAAATTCCGTATTCGCACTCTCCGCTTTGAACGGCTCTGCAAACCTTTTCCGCGTATACGGGATAGTCGCATCTTTCCTCGGAATATGTTCCGAAATCCTTATACTCCGTTTTCCTTTCGTCAAGATGAGCCTTAATCTTCTCCTTAAGCTCATATCCTCCGTGATCCGCCCCAATCGCCAGCATAAAAATCATTCCTTTCCGTTTTTTTCAATATATTCTCTCTCCGCCTGTGAAAGCCTTAAATAGACGGGATTAATTTCTTCCGGTTCAACCGCTGAGCCTATGCTTTTATGCGCAAGATACGCCACATTCGATGCCCGCGCCGCACAATAAATTTCCGGTGCGAAGAGCGCCTTTTCGCCGAGCCGCTCTCTAAAATACTCCCTGAATCGCGAAACGCCGTCACCCACAAAGACAACCTCTTTGTCCGTGACGGAGCTTA
>CAZRUB010000230.1:0-1964 GCA_964603185.1 uncultured Ruminococcus sp. | reverse complement strand
ATCTGCACAAGGTTTCCGTAGCCGCTCATCCACCCGGAATAAACAACGGTTCCGCCGTCCGCCGCGTAAATCGGCGTTCCTGCGGGTGCGGTGACATCGATTCCCTTATGCGTCCGTCCCCAACGTGCGCCCATATACGAAGAAATATTTCCCGAAACGGGGTTTGCGAAACTTCCCGTTGCGGTGCCCTTTTCGCGCACCTTGGTGCCGACGTGAACAACGCTGTTGACGGGTTGTGTTATAACCGTTTCGCCGGACTCATAATGCGCTATCTGTTCGCCGTTGATTTTAACGGTGGTATACTCTATATATTTCTCGCCGGAGATGCCCTCCGTCACAACAACACGCTCATCTGAGTAAAGCTCACTGTCCTCAACCAAAAGCTCCCCGTAAGGCTCACACGAATAAATGCTTTCCTTTATTACGGTTTCAACACTCAAGGAGTCGGCCAAGAGCTGGCAAGCCTCCTCATATGTGGAGAGTGTGCCCTTTTTCACATACGCCTGCGAAATATCAACCTTCTGCGAAAAGGAAACCGTGCAATACTCACCCTCCCGATATTTATCGAGCAGGCCATTGACCGCGCGATACGCCTCCTCCGAGGAGGGGACGGCGAAAAGCGCCTTGCCGCCGACTGTAACAACCGCCGCCTTCATAAAGCGCGAATCGTTCTTTTTATAATTATCCGCCGCCTCTTCAACGCTGGTGAAACCGTCCACCAGGCCGAATGCAACGGTTATCCCTTCCGAAACGTTAACCCCGTCATTATTCAAAATATACTCGGAAACATCCGCCGCGCCGCTTTCACTTTTGAAGGCGCCCACGGGCGAGCCGTTTATATATACGTTATAGCCGAGCTCAAATCCGGAGGCGGTGCCGACCGTGCAGAAAACCGCCGCCACCGAAAGGAAGAGAGCCGCCGCCTTTTTGTTAATGCTTTTTTTCATAAAATTCAAGCTATCACCTCAAAATTATTACAGGAATGAGTATACCACACTGTAACAATTTTGTAAAGAGTTTTTTATAAATTTAGTCGGATTTTTTATAAAAAAGCCTCACAAAGGGCGTATTATCCGCTTTTTCGGCGTTTTAATTCAAATTTCACTTTTTTAACAATTAGGCGGAGAATGCGGAATGCGGAATAAAATAAAAAAGCTTCCTTATTAAAAGAAAGCTTATAAATGCGGGTTCCGTAGGGGCTCTCCCTTTAGTGGTCGCCCGATTGGTCATGCATGTCGTCATGGCGGGCGGACGACCCTGTCCGCCCGTCGGCGCGTGCCGTTTGCGCGGGCGGATGATATCCGCCCCTACAAAGCCTTCCCCTTTGGTTCGTGCTCCGCGGGTGAAAACGAAGCGGCGCTACAATTATTCGCCAGAAGGTTTGTGCACATTATACAATAGCTTTTTGCATCGATTTATGCTAAAATATACGTGATATACACACGGTCAAGATATACGACCGAAGAAGGGACGGTATTCAACATGATTTTATACGGCGACAAAAACGCAAACAACACATATTACTGCGATAACGATCTTAACCTTACGGAGCTTTTCCCCGTTTCACTGACCAAAAAAGCCTTCAGCGCCGATAATCCCGCGCATTTCTGGACGCGCAACAATTACGCCGTGCTCTTCTTGAATTCCGGGTACGTACATGTTACAAGCCAAAGGCTTTCCGCCACGCTGACGGACAACTGCTTCATTATATCGGATCCGTTTTCAAGCCTCAATGTTATGCCCATTTCCGACGCGGAGTATTTCTTTCTTCAGTTTTCGGGCTCGCGCGCAAACGATTTTTTACCCTTCGTCGGCGATGTTCACTGCAAGGAGGGGCTTTTTGACGAGCTTTCCTCGCTTTTGGCGCAAAACAACAGGCACGACGTTTATTTCGTTTCGTTCCTCTTTCGTCTTTACGGCATTTTGGGCATTCAAAATTCCACCTCCTCCGAAAAGGTGAAGCT
>CAZRUB010000229.1:0-2004 GCA_964603185.1 uncultured Ruminococcus sp. | reverse complement strand
TATGGGTAATTCGCTTCTTGATATTATCGTATTCGGCAGAAATGCCGGTAAGGCGGCGGCAAGACGCGCAAAGGACGTTACGCTGGGTAAGATGACTCTTTCTCACATAAAGGAGTACGCAGAGGAGCTTGAGGCGGCAAATATTCACACCGGTCAGGAATCTCCGCTTCTTCTTCCCAAATATGCACGTCACGAAAGATAAGAGGTGTGGGGAAGATGGAATATTTAAGTAAACTTTGGGAAAGCATAGCGGGAAATGAATTTATGATCATTTTCCTTATTGCGGCGATAGGCTATCTTATCGGAGCTATCAAAATAAAAGGCATTGAGGTCGGAACAGCAGGCGTTTTGCTTGTTGCCCTTGTGTTTGGACATTTTATGTCATCGGGCATGGATGGCGAGAAATACACGGCGATGATAGACAAATTGGGTGTCATCGGTGACATGGGTTTAATTCTTTTTGTAACATCCGTCGGATTTATTGCCGGACCCAAGTTTTTCAGAAACTTTAAAATCAACGCTACAAGCTATGTTCTTTTGGGTGTTATTATTATTTTGGCAGGGGCGGCCACAACTGTGGGCGTGATTAAATTGGCCGGAATAGATACCGATATCGCAATAGGAATGATGTCGGGTGCTCTTACAAGTACCCCGGGCTTGGCGGCGGCTAAGGAGGTTGCCTCAAATCCCGGCTTGGCTTCGATCGGCTACGGTATTGCATATCCCTTCGGCGTTATAGGGGTTGTGCTATTCGTTCAGCTTATGCCCAAAATCTTAAAGATTGACATAGCGAAGGAAAGGTCGGAATTTGAAGCTGCCGCGGCGGTTGAAGTTAAGGAAAGCAAGAAGAGCTTCTTTAAGGCGGATCCCTTCGGATTTTTGCCGCTTGCGCTTGCAATTGTACTCGGAATAATAATCGCAAAGATTACGATCCCGCTTCCGGGCGGCGGAGTTTTTGCGCTCGGAACATCCGGAGGCCCCTTGATAGCCGGCCTTATTTTGGGACACTTCGGTCATATCGGGCCTCTCAGCCTAAAGGTTGAAAAGAATGTTCTTGAATGCATGAGAGAATTCGGTTTGTTCCTTTTCCTTTTGGGTGCGGGAACCGAAGCCGGAGGAGGATTTATCGAACAGCTGGCTGAGCATGGCATAATGCTTTTCATATACGGTGCGATAATAACAATTGTTCCGATGATTGTAGGCTATATCATTGCTTCCAAGATATTGCGGCTTAAGATATTTAATACTCTCGGCTCCATTTGCGGAGGCATGACGAGCACACCTGCACTCGGAACGCTTATAAGCGTTACCGGTACCGACGATGTTGCGTCCGCTTACGCCGCAACATATCCCTTTGCGCTTGTGTGTGTGATTCTTGCAAGCCAGTTTATAGGAATTTTATTATAAGCTTAAAAAAGGAGAGCTCCGTTTATTTAAACGGTGCTCTCCTTCAAAAAAATAAGAAAGGATGATATAAATGCGTGAGATTAACGTAAGTACGCTTACGGACGTTATCGAAAAACTTTGTATCGAAGCAAACACTCATCTTCCCGGTGACGTTAAGTGTGCCATTAAGTCATGCCGTGCCGCCGAAGACGGAGATATAGCAAAGGGCATACTTGACAATATCATAAAAAACTATGAAATTGCCGACGAAGAGAATGTGCCGATATGCCAGGATACGGGCGTTGCCTGTGTTTTCCTTGAAATCGGTCAGGATGTTCATCTTGTGGGCGGTGAGCTTACCGAGGCGGTAAACGAAGGCGTAAGAAGAGGCTATACAAACGGATATTTGAGAAAGTCTGTTGTTGCCGACCCGATAAGAAGAGGAAACACCGGCGATAACACTCCGGCGATGCTTTATACCGAAATCGTGCCCGGCGAGAATATAAAAATTACAGTCGGCCCCAAGGGCTTCGGAAGCGAAAACATGAGTATGATACGCATGTTTAAGCCGTCTGCGGGACTTGAAGGTATAAAGAATTTCATTCTTGAAGCGGTTGA
>CAZRUB010000228.1:0-2014 GCA_964603185.1 uncultured Ruminococcus sp. | reverse complement strand
GTATCATAACGATAATTCCGCATATAAGTGAAAACAGAATTGACGAATGAACCGCCTCGTGAACGGTTTTATCGTTTTTCTGCCCCACGGAGGTTGCGATAACAACATTCGCGCCGAGAGATATTCCGATGAAAAGATTTAAAATAAACGATATTAAGGAGCTGTTAGCACCGACCGCGGCAACCGCGACAGTGCTGATATCCCCGGTGAAATTGCCGACAACCGCAATATCCGCGGCATTGAAAAGCTGCGACAAAATGCCTGTTGCCGCAATGGGAAGTGCATATCTCGGAACCAGCTTCCACAAGGAACCGTTTATAATATCCATAAATTTTCTCTCCCAACAGTAAAGTATATGTAAAGTATATATTGTTATTATAGCACCGAGGGACAAATAAAGCAAGTGAAAAAAGCCCCTAAAATCAACGCGTGATTGGGGACTTTTTTGTGAAAAGACCGATTTTTGTGTTATGCTTACAACGTTACGAGAGAAGGAAAGCCATCGGTTACGGAGGGAGGTGCGGCTTTATCGGAAACGAGATAATCGATTTTGTTGAGCGAGCACTGATAATATGTGGCAATCGAGCTGAATTTCGAACTGTCGCATAAGAATATTTTCTTATCGGAATTTTGAAGCATAATGTTTCTTAAGGCAATTTCGGCCGGATGCACATCAAAAATCTGCCCGTCGTCCGTCAGAGCACGTGCGGAAAAAACCGCCCAGTCGGCATGAATATTGCGAAAGGCTTCCTCGGCCGCGGGCCCGGTTAAGGCATAGCGATTGGGCGAGGACTGTATACCGCCGCTGCACACAACATCAAAGCTGCTTTGACTCATAATACTCATGATTTCAACGTTATTGGTTATAACCGTAATGCCCCTTTTATTCAAAAGCTCCTTCGCGAAAAAAGAGCAGCTTGATGACGGGTCGATAAAAAGCGTGTCACCGTCATTTATCAGTGAAGCGGCCTTTTTTGCAATCATTCGTTTTTGCTCGGAATATTTGTTGATTCTTATGGGATAGGAAACAAGAAGCGAGCTTTTGTTTGCAAGCTCAACCCTTCCGTACGAACGGGAAATAAAGCCGGAGGCTTCAAGTTCCTCCAAGTCGCGGCGGATGCTTGAATAGCTTGTGTAAAATTTTTCCGAAAGCTCCTTTGCGGTAATGTGTTTTTTCTCCTGCAAAAATTCAAGTATCATTTCCTGACGTTCGCTTTTCAGCATTGGCTTTCCTCTTTTCCGTGTGATATTTTCTGCGTGATAAATTATGAACAATATTCATGCGAAGACTGCGAAATGTTCGATTTATGAACAATACTTGCCGACGCTTCACACTATATTATATAATATCCGTATATACAAAGTCAAGTGAAATAATCACCTGTGTTCAAAATGTGAGCGGATTTTTCAAACGCAAAACGAAAGGAACGGCAAAATGAACGGCAAAATGAACGGCAAAATGAACGAGCTTAAAAATATAAAGCTTTATCTTCTGGATATGGACGGGACGATTTATTTGGATACCCGCCTTTTCGACGGAACGATTGATTTCTTAAACCATGTTAAGAAAAGCGGAGGAAGATATATTTTTCTTACGAACAATTCGTCGAAAAGCGTCGACAAATATATCGAAAAGCTTGCACATATGGGAATAACGGCCGATAAAAGCGACTTTTTGACATCAACCGATGCGACTGCGAGGCATTTGAAAAAGGGCGGATACAAAAAAATTTACGCCTTGGGAACGGAATCCTTTAAGGAACAGCTTGCCTCGGAGGGGCTTAACATAACCGATGAAATTACAGAGGGCATCGATTGCCTGTGCATGGGCTATGATACGGAGCTTACATATAAAAAGCTTGAGGATGCCTGCATTCTTTTGAGGGAGGACATTGCCTATATCGCCACAAATCCCGACTGGGTGTGCCCCACGTGGTACGGCTCTGCTCCGGACTGCGGCTCCGTCAGCGAAATGCTTTCGCGCGCCACGGGAAGGCTTCCTCTTTTCATCGGT
>CAZRUB010000227.1:0-2032 GCA_964603185.1 uncultured Ruminococcus sp. | reverse complement strand
GCCCTCCTCAACAACCGCTCCGCCGTCCAAAATGGCAACGCGGGTGCAAATCTCTTCCACAACGCTCATCTGATGGGTGATAACAATAACGGTTATCCCCATTTTTTTGTTGATATCCTTTATAAGCTCCAAAATGGAGTGCGTCGTCTGCGGGTCAAGGGCGCTTGTCGCCTCATCGCAAAGCAAAACCTTGGGGTTGGTTGCCAATGCGCGAGCGATGGCAATTCTTTGCTGCTGGCCGCCCGAAAGCTGGGCGGGATATGCGTTTGCTTTATCGGGAAGCCCGACGATATCCAAAAGTTCCTTCGCGCGTTTTTTAGCCTCCGATTTTTTGATTCCCGAAAGCTCCAGCGGGAAGCAAATGTTTTTAAGGCAGGTTCTTTGCATTAAAAGATTAAACGACTGAAATATCATGGTAACGCTTCGCCTGATTTCGCGAAGCTCCGATTTCGAAAGCTCGGTCAAATCCTTTCCGTCGATGATGACCCGCCCCTCGGTCGGGCGCTCCAGCATATTGACGGAGCGCACAAGGGTGCTTTTGCCGGCCCCGCTCATACCTATTATACCGTAAATTTCACCGTCGTTAATTTCAAGATTGACATTATCCAATGCCAAAAAATCACTTGAATTAACACGAAAGCTTTTTGAAAGATTTTCTATCCGTATCATATGTATTCTCCCGTTATAAATATAGGCGCTTCGGAAAAAATGTCCGCATAATAACCGAAGGCACATTTATTTTTATAATAACATCAAAGGCTTTTTTTGTCAAGATTTTTCACCTTCGGGGCATTCTGCTGTGGGGCACGAAATAAAAAGTATCAAAATAAATCGAAAAAATGTAAAATCTATTGTATAAAAATTCGCAAATCGTATATTTATAGCAAATAAAAATGATATATTGTTGACAATTTATATCATAAATGCTATAATAGCTTCAAGATGAAACAAAAACGGAGGCGGTTTGGTGGACGATACTCTATGCATTGCAAGACTTGAAAGCATGAAAAAAAACGCAAAAAAGGCGGAGAGCAGGCTTTTGGATACTGTACTGTCCAATTTGGACGGGATTGATTCTTACACGATAAGCTCGCTTGCAAAGGAGGCGGAGGTAAGCTATGCCACGGTATGCCGAATGCTTGAAAAAATAGGCGTGTCGGGCTTTAAGGAATTTAAGAGCGTTATCTCCGAGGGCGCAGAACGGAGCAAAGGCGAAAAAACTGCGTGCCGAAACGATATAACCTGTGCGAAAACCGCCGAAGCCGTATACAGGGAGGCAGAGGACGCAATCAAAAACTGTCGGGGCAGGCTTAAAGGAGAGTTGCTTGACAAAACGGTAAAAATGCTTTCGGAGGCGGGAACGGTAATGTTTACCGGAATGGGCAATTCCGCGGTATCGGCTCGGTATGCTTATACGGCATTTTTCGGTGTGCTTCCGCAGTGCTTTTACAGCAGTGATATGATAATGGCGAAAATGAAGGCATCGATTTTGAATAAGGGCGATGTCCTGCTTGCGGTATCGGCCTCCGGCAAAACAAAGCCGGTTATCGAGGCGGCCAAGGTGGCGCGAAGCTCCGGCGCGGCGGTCATATGCCTTACGGACTATGATTTATCGCCTTTATCCGACGTTTCGGATATTGCGGTATCGACGGGAGCGGGCACGGACGGTCGGAAAACCGAATCGGAGAGTCATTCCGTGATCGGACAGATAACCGCGATAAACGTTTTGTTCGGTTGCGTAAAGGAACAATTCAATCAAAACAAAAAGGAAAGCAGGGAATAAGATGAATAAGCTTGAAGAGGCAAGAAACGAAATAAATTGCGTTGACGAAAAAATGGCTCGGCTTTTTGAGCGCAGAATGAGGGCGGTTTCCGACGTTGCGGAATATAAAATAGAGAACGGACTGCAGGTTTTCGACCCGTCGCGCGAGGCTTACGTTATCGAAAAAAATCTTAAATATATAAATGACGGCGCGCTTAAAAGCTACTATACCGATTTTATAGAAAACACCATGCGCATTTCGAAAAACTA
>CAZRUB010000226.1:0-2090 GCA_964603185.1 uncultured Ruminococcus sp. | reverse complement strand
GAAAATGCTGATGATTTCAAGGCGACTGCCGTTGAACAAAAGAAGCTTGCGGATACGCTCAAAATCGGACAAAAGCGCCCTTGTGTTTTTGGTGGGAAGGGAAATCACCGTGTCAAACGGCTTTCCGCTGCATGAAAAGTTGATTACCGGAAAAACGCCTGCTCTGTCCGAAGAAAGGGTGTATTCCTCGCCGGCGGGAAGCAAAACAACATGCTCACTGTCGGAAACGACGGTGTTGTTTTTGTGGCTGTAGGTAAGCCTTCCTTCGCTGCACAGGGAAAGCCCGTAATATTTTCTGTTAATGGTTTCGCGGCGCCCGCGGGGTGAATGAACCGTGAATGCCGAGCGCACCGAAATAACGGTTAAACTGTTCAGCAAAAAAGCACCTCCCTTTGCTTCGCTTTTTTTTGATTATACCGTTTTGTATATCAAAAGTCAATAAAAATGCGGAAAATTGTATCGAAAACATCAAAAGTAGAACGTTTAAGGTATTGAAATAAGCTTATCCGAGGTGTATTCTATAAAAAAACAAGGTAGGAGTGATAAAAATGGATTTTACGGGAAAGGTTGCAATAAGCACAGGTGCGGCATCGGGAATGGGACTTTTGTTTGCCGAAAACATTGCCTCCCTCGGCGGAAATGTTGTTATGTGTGACGTTAACGAAGAGGTGCTGAACGAAAAGGCGGCTGCTATCAACGCGCTGGGCAAGGGAAGGGCACACGCCGTTGTTTGCGATGTCAGGGATTACGAACAGGTGTGCCGCGTAAGAGATGAGGCCGTGGATAAGTTCGGAAGAATCGACATAATGGCGAATTTTGCGGGCGGAACGGCAAGAAGAATGCTGAAGGTCGGCTGGGAAGCGGATTTTACCGACGTTCCGATTGACGTTTTCGACTGGGGACTGGACGTTAACTTAAAGGGCCCCTTCTATTTCGCCCATGCGGTGCTGAAGGTTATGAAGGAGCAGAAGTCCGGGCTTATCATAAACATCGGCTCCATTACCGGTGCGGAGGGCGACGGCGCCGCAATGGATTATCCGGTTGCAAAGGCGGGGCTTATGTACGGATTGACAAAGTCTGTTGCGCAGTTCGGTGCGGGAAAGAACATAAGATGCGTGTGCGTTGCGCCCGGCCCCGTTTTAACACGTGCGGCAATGGCCTCCATGCCCACACTTATGGGACGTGCCGCCGAGCCTCAGGAAATAATTGACCTTTGCCTTTTCCTGGCATCCGAAAAGGGGCAGTTTATCAACGGCGAAACCATTATGATTGACGGCGGAAGAAATGCGGCGGGAAGAAGGTGCTGACCGTGCGAGGAACATTTTTCGGAGCGGACAGACCGCTTTTAACGGTAATGGTACAGGGAAAAACCCCGGAAAGAATAAAGGAGCTTATGGCGCTTTCCGCCCCCAAGGCGGCGGATGCCTTCGGCATTCAGGCGGAGCGCCTGGAAAACAAATACAGAAGCGAGGAAACGTTTAGAAGTCTTTTCTCCGAAACCTTTGACCGTCCCGTTTACGTGACGAATTACAGAAGCTTCGAAAACGAAGGCAAGACGGACGAGATGCTTGCCTCGGAGCTTTTGGACTTTTCGTCGATGGGCGCCGACCTTGTGGACGTTATGGGCGACATGTTTGACAGGCAGGCGGATGAGATGGCGCGAAACGGCGAGGCGATTAAAAAACAGGAGGAGCTTATTGAAAAAATCCATGAAAACGGCGCAAAGGTTTTGATGAGCTCGCATATTTTCAAATTCACTTCGGCGGAGCGCGTTCTTGAAATCGCGGCGGAGCAAAAAAGACGCGGGGCGGACATAATAAAAATCGTGACCGGCGCGTCCGATATGGCGGAGCAAGCGGAAAATCTTAAGATAACCGCACTTTTGAAAAAAGAGCTCGGCGCACCGTTTTTGTTCTTGTGCTGCGGTGAATGCGGCATATTAAGAAGGGTCGGCGGACATATGGGCTCGTGCATGTACTTATGCGTTTTGGAGCATGACAGCCTGGCGACACCGAGTCAGCCGCTCTTGTCGGACATCGTCGCAATCAGCGATGCTTTGAATAAAAAGTAATTATTAAATTAATAACATA
>CAZRUB010000225.1:0-2122 GCA_964603185.1 uncultured Ruminococcus sp. | reverse complement strand
GCGTCGTGATAGACCAAACTGTGTCAGGAGAAAATGTATAAAATGTTCTCCTAAGCGGTAGGTCGGGTGTTCGAATCACCTCGGGAACGCCACGTCGGAACAAGCCGAAGCTTGTTCCGATTTTTCTTTTTCAAGAAAAATCAATCACCCGCTTCACTGTTCCTCCTCTTTCGCAAAAAGGCACATTCGCGTCGGCTATTCGTTTGTAAACGCACTCATAACGCCTTTGGCTCATTACCACCTTTTTGCGAGTTTCGCTAAATATCGAAAAATGTGCATCTATATCTTTCGGCTTTGCCATTAAAAAAGCACGCCTCGGCGTGCTTTTTTTGCGAGCCGAAGAATGCGATAAAGCACCTTCGTCAATAAATTTTAACTACGGACAACGTTCTGTCTATTATTCCGTAAATGCTCCCGTCGGGAAAGAAAATGTCATCGTCCGTGTATATGTACGGGCTGATTTTGTCGAGTGTTACGCCGTCGTAGGTGAAATAGCCGTCGTTTGCGGGAGAAATTTCGTGAAAAGCGGTCAAGGAATCGTTCGGAGCCCACTCGCATTTTAAATAAAGCTTGCCGTTCGCTTCGCCGAGTAAAATCACATTGTTGTGGTCGGGAAAAGTGCCGTTAATATCTGTAAGAGTGCCGTCCGAAAGCCTATACAGTATCGTTGAGCCGTAATAGTGACGAAATATCGCTTGTGCATACGGACGGACGGTGAAATAAGCAGCTCCGTCAGATATCGTAGCATTTTCCGGGGACAAATTGCTTCCTATGAAAATGGGGATATTGTTGTCTAAAGCATAAAGATGGTGCTTTTTCTGCCCGAGAAAGGAGCCGTCGTCCCTCCACCCCCAAACGGTTTCCGAAATTTCAAGTAATTCAACGCCGTTGATTTCATGAATACAGCCCGAAACGGTGAGCGGATTTTCGGAAAAGCCCGATTTGTCATGCTCCGGAAAGAGTGTTACCTCGGCAAGAAGCGTTCCGTAGAAATAAACCTCGCTCGTATCATAATTTACGGTAAGCTCGGCGTGGCGAGTGGCTTTGCCGTCGGAAGCACCGTAATCGTGAGGCGCGCTCAAAAGCCCTGATTCGCGGCCTAAGGAGCGATAGTGAGAATCGCCTGTTTCATAGACATAATAACTGAGCAGAGCGCAGTCGTCGGCCGTTTCGATAACGGATATCCTTCCCAAGCTTCGAGAGGAGGTTAACGTCAGGCGACCGGGAATAAAATCGATTGAAAGACCGAGCTCGTCGGTAGCGCAGTCATATGTCAAAGGAAGGTATGTCACGCCGCGGAAATTGAGCGCAGGGTATTCGCCGTTATTGAATTTTTTGCCGTTTAAGTATACCGAATAGTCGGGAATCACGGCGTCGTATTCCTTGCTGTTGTGCACTGCTTCGTATATGGGAAGCGCCATACGCTCGGCGGGAGTGTGGGCAATGTAAAGCCCGTCTCCCGGAACAAAGCTTTGAGAAAGGGAGAGAGCGCGGCAATAATCATAAGTTAAAGGAAAATATGTGACGTCGCGATAGGAGAGCAGTGGGTAAACGGAGTCGCTATAATATATGGACGAGCCGTTTACGATAAATTCGTAATCGGGGATTATGACCTTGTCTTCGGCAAAAGTGTTTGTTGAGGCCGAAAGAATAAGCGCGAAAACAAATAAAAACAATAGACGCAATTTTTTCATCGTTATCATCCCCTTTAATTTTATTATAACATTACACCTAAAACGAGTCAAATTAAATGTTTATTAAATAATGATTAAATTCAGACCGACCCGCTCGGTTTTCTTGATTAAAAATATATAGATATAAATGAAGCTTATTCTAAGAGCATTTTAAGCAGGGATTTATATAATGCGCTCTTGTACGGCTGATAGCGCATCGGAAGGTCTATTCGAGTGCTTTTTTCGATAACGGACTTTTGATGAGAAAAGGCATCGAAGCCGGCTTTGCCGTGATAGCTTCCCATTCCGCTTTCACCGACGCCGCCGAAGCCCATACTGCTTGTGGCAAGATGGATTACAACGTCATTGATGCATCCGCCGCCGTATGAAAGCTCGTCCGTCACTCTTTTTATATGAGCCTTGTTTTCGGAAAATATATAAAGCGCAAG
>CAZRUB010000224.1:0-2141 GCA_964603185.1 uncultured Ruminococcus sp. | reverse complement strand
AAATGCGGCGCATGCGTAAGGGAATGCCCCGGCGGATGCATTCCGGCGATAAATTCAGGTAAAGCAATAACGGTTGAGCTTGACGGCAAGGTGTGTGAGTGGGGAGATATCGATATGTGGCGTTGCTATGCCTTTTACACACACGCCGGAAGATATTATAATCCCTTCGTTCCGAAAGAGGTGTGGGACGAAAACGAAAACGGTGCGCTTGATCTTATGGAAGGCAAAACCGATACAGCCGATGAAAAAGAGATTATGAAGGTTTACACCGCGCTTCAAAAATATTTTCCGAGCTGGGTCGGTTACAATATGGCCAAGTGCGGCGGTTGCATAAGGGCGTGTGTTTCCATGCTGGAGAAAAAGGGCGGATGCATGGAGGGCAGATTTAAGGAGCCGCTTCGAACAAAGAAGGCTTGGAAATTGGAAAGATAGCATAAAACATTTATTATAAGAAAGAGGCGAAAATATGCTCACATCCGAAATTATAAAGCGCTATGCAAAGGAGCTTGGCGCAACAATATGCGGTATAGGCCGCGTTTATAAGGATGACAATCCCGGAAGGGATCCTTATATGATACTTCCGAAGGCGAAAAGTATAATAGGATTCGGCTTTGCGGTTCCCAAGGGAATATACAAGGCAATGAACAGCGGGGCTCAGCAATACACTTATACTACGCTCGGAGTTAAATATATCGATGAAGAAATGGCGGAAATTTTCCTTTTGAAAATGGGCGCAAGGATAGAAAACGAGGGGTATGACGCTTGCCTTCAGAAGGCAATACCTAATTTGAGAATAAAGGGAGATAAGACCACGAACCCCGAGGTTGTCGATACATATGAGCTTATATCCGACCCTGTCGAAGAGGGGAAGCCCGCTCCCGATGTTATAATAGATTTCGGAAAAGCGGCTAAGGCATGCGGCTTGGGCGAGGAAGGGCTTTCCGGAAAAATAATCAATAAAAAATACGGGCCGTTCATGCGTTATTGCTTCATAATTACGGATGCGGAATTTGACTGCTATGACGCCCCCTCCGAAATGATTTGCGATAAGTGCGGGAAATGCGCTTCGGCATGTCCCGGAAATGCAATAGACGAAAACGGGCTTAACACATGGCAGTGCAGTGTTTATTACAAGGGCGCTCATAAATCCAATCCGTTCATGACGGATGAATTCTTGAAAAACGATCCCGAGCGTGAGGCTGTTATAAACGGAGAAAAGCGGTTCGATGCCGAAAGCGCAAGGGAGATTTACAAGGAACTGAATTTCCTTCCGAATACACAGTGGGGCTATTCTCCTTGCCTTTGTATGAAAAAATGCGATATAGCGTGCTATGAGCATATTGTGGGGGAGCTTTGATATGGACTTAAAAGAAAAAATAATTGCAATTGCAAAAGAAAACGGGGCGGATGTTGTCGGCTTTGCGCCTGCCGAGAGGTTTTCCGCGGATGACGCGGTGTTTAAGCTTATGCCGGAGGTTAAAACGGTAATCGGATTGGGCTTCAGGGTGCTTCGCGGAATATACAGGGGAATCGAAGAAGGAAGCACATATTATCAATACACAACCATGGCTGTCGAGAATATGGAAGAAACCATTATGCCCATGGGGGAGCTTAAGGTCGCCATGGCATTGGAAAGTGAGGGCTATACAGCACTTCCGCAAAGAAAACATCAGCAAATCATGAAGGAGGAAAATTCCACAAATCCGGAGGTTGCTTACGACGCGATTTACAGGGGTAAAGAAAACGAAACAGAAATGGATTTTCTTAATGCCGCCGTTCTTTGCGGTCTTGGTGAAAAGGGCTTGCACGGTGCGCTTTTGAATGATGATTTCGGCCCGATGATTCGCTGTTGCTTTGTGCTTACCGATGCCGAATTCGAGGCAACGGAAATGTATAAGCCGCATCTTTGCGATAATTGCTCCGAATGCGTTTCCGGTTGTCCGGGAAAGGCGATTTCAGCTGACGGAAAAGTTGACCCTTGGCAGTGTGCGGTTTATTATAACGGCGCAAACGGAACAAAAAATCCCTTCATGCCTCCGGACGCATTTTCGGGATTTGACGACAGAATAAAAATCATTGCAGGCGAAGCTGAGGTTACGCCCGAAGCAGCGAAAAAAATCCTGGATAACATATATTTTTAT
>CAZRUB010000223.1:0-2157 GCA_964603185.1 uncultured Ruminococcus sp. | reverse complement strand
GAAATTCGGCGGCGAAGATGAAAAAATATATAAAAGAGAGCTTTTGAGGATGGAAATGTCGATTAACGATGCACTTAAAAACGGTGCAAAAAAGCTTATTATGTCGATGCATTATCCGCCGTTGGCGGAATTCTTGAATTTAATCGAAAAATATAAAATCGACATGACGGTTTACGGGCATCTTCACAATGAGGTAATAGGTAGTTATGTTGAAATTTCCGCAAAAACAAGACTTGTTTCTTGTGACTATTTATCATTTTTGCCCGAAAAAATTATTCTTTGAAAATTTTACTTGAAAAAAATTTTATATATGGTATAATATTAATTTAGATAGGCTAAACTTGGATTACTATGGTTTGGCGGTTCAGAAAGGATGAAAAGATATGAGTTACACACTTGAAAATCTGGAAAAAAACAAGGTAAAGCTTACCATAGAGGTAGCGGAAGCACTTTTTGAGGACGGTATGAAAAAGTCCTATCAGAAGAACGTTAAATATATTAATGTTCCCGGATTCCGCAAGGGCAAGGCTCCCAGAAAGATGATAGAAAAAATGTACGGTCCTCAGGTATTTTATGAGGATGCGGTAAACTTTATTATTCCCGATGCATATGATGAAGCAGTAAATGAAGCAAATATTCATCCCGTTTCGCAGCCCGAAATAGATATCGTTACGATCGGAGAGGCGGATAAGCCGTTTGTTTTCACCGCTGAGGTTTATACCAAGCCTGAGGTTAAGCTCGGTACATACAAGGGTGTTGAGATAGAGAAGGTTGAATACAAGGTAACCGATGCCGACGTTGACGCACAGCTTGCTTCAATGCGCGAAAAGAATTCGAGAATCGTTACCATTGAGGACAGAGCTGCGGAAAACGGTGATATTGCAACAATCGATTATGAAGGCTTTGCCGATGATAAGGCATTCGAAGGCGGCAAGGGCACCGATTATGACCTTACTCTCGGAAGCGGAACCTTTATTCCCGGCTTCGAGGAGCAGATTGTCGGCAAAAAAATCGGTGAGGAATTTGACGTTAACGTGAAGTTCCCCGAGGAATATCATTCCGAGGAGCTTAAGGACAAGGAAGCGGTATTTAAGGTTACATTAAAGGCGCTTAAGGTTAAGGAGCTTCCGGAGCTTGACGATGAGCTTGCAAAGGATGTAAGCGAATTTGATACGCTTGATGAGCTTAAGAAGGATATTTTCGCAAAGCTTACAAAGGATGCCGAAGACAAAACGAAGTCCGAAATAGAGAACAAGGCTCTTGAGGCCGCGGTTGAAGGCGCCGAAATTGACCTTCCGGAGTGCATGGTTGACAATCAGGTTGAAAAAATGTTTGAAGATTATGAATACAGATTAAAAGCTCAGGGTATAGATATGAAGATGTATCTTCAGTATACACAGATGACCGAGGAAGCAATGAAGGAGCAGATGAAGCCCTCCGCAAGGCAGCAGGTATTGGGCGGTCTTGTTCTTGAAAAGATTGCCGAGGTTGAAAAGCTTGAAGCAACCGATGAGGATGTTGAAAAGGAATTTGCGAAGCTTGCCGAAGCATACAATATGGAGCTTGACAAGGTTAAGGAGCTTATGGGTGCAAACACAGAGGTTGTCAAAGAAAACATCATAACCGAAAAGGCTTTGGAGGTTCTTGCTTCAAACGCTAAGCAAACAAAGAAAGCGGAGAAGAAGGCTTCCGAGGATACTGCCGAAAAGCCGGCGAAAAAGCCTGCGGCGAAGAAAACAACAACGGCAAAGAAAACAACCGCGAAAAAAGCGGAGGACGGTGAAGCCGAAAAGGAAACCGCAACCAAAAAGAAAGCTGCCAAGAAAACCGAAAAGGAAAACGAAGCTGAATAATAAAAGGAGGCTGTCTTAACATTGGTAAATAATATGAGCGAGAGGGAAGAGCATTCCGGAGAAAGCATTTATTCGAGGCTTTTGAAGGACAGAATAATTTTCTTGAACGGCGGAATCGATAATTCCGTTGCGTGCAGTGTTATTGCTCAGCTTTTGTATCTTGAAAGCGAGGATCCGGATAAGGATATCTGTCTTTACATCAATTCTCCCGGAGGTTCAGTAAGCGACGGTCTTGCTATTTACGATACGATGAAATATATAAAGTGCGATGTTTCGACGATATGCATCGGTATGGCGGCATCTA
>CAZRUB010000222.1:0-2168 GCA_964603185.1 uncultured Ruminococcus sp. | reverse complement strand
TTCAATCATCTTTTCTAATTTACCCATAACGCGCCTCAATTATGCAACTATATTTTAGTTGCCGATATTATTATATACGCTTTTTTCATTTTTGTCAATATAAATCAAAAAAATTATGTGAGCATTTTAAACCCCATTTTCGAGGGCGGTAATATAAAACCCTTACCTTGCCGTTTTGACCGCCGAAACCTCTGTTTTTATGCGGTAAAAAACGCTCTAAATGCTCACATATATCCATTATCGTTTTAATACAAGCTTTGCGAAAATCTATTGAAAATTTTTCGGGGGTATTATAATATTATTAACACACTATATAGCGAAAATTATATCAAGGTTTTTGCCAACCTTTACTTGACAGTTATTTTCTCCAAATATTGCTTGCCGTAAATTAATTTATGTGATATACTGGTGTATGTAGGTATGTAGGCATTTATGCACTCCTTGAACCCTTGACACTTTATTTTAATTCTTCGTTGTACAGTTTATATATTGAGGAGGAATAATGTATGAACATTATCATTGTAGGCTGCGGGAAAGTGGGCCTTAAGCTTTTGGAAAAGCTGAGTGAAGAAAACGAGCATAACATCACATGTATTGACTTAAAATATTCCATTGTGCAGGATGCGATAAATCAATACGACATAATGGGGGTTGTGGGAAGCGGCGTCAGCCAGGACACCTTAAAGGAGGCGGGCATTGAGGCAAGCAATCTTTTAATCGCGGTGACCGGCTCGGACGAGCTTAATCTTTTAACCTGCCTGATGGCAAAAAAGCTCGGTGCGCAAAGAACCATAGCACGCGTACGGCAGCCCGAATATTCCAAGGAAATCCCGATATTCAAGGAGGACTTGGGGCTTTCCATGGTTATAAATCCGGAGCAGGCGGCCGCAAGAGAAATTGCGAAGGTGCTTCGCTTTCCTTCCGCAATCCAAATCGACACTTTTGCAAAAGGCCGTGTCGAAATATTAAAGTTCCGTATTCCCGAGGGCTCGGTGCTTCACAACATGCAAATATCCTCGCTTGCTCCGAAGCTCAACTGCGATATATTGGTTTGCGGTGTTGAACGCGGCGAGGAGGTATGCATACCCGGAGGCAGCTTTGTGTTAAAGTCCGGTGATTATATCAGCATTCTGAGCTCCATAAGCAACGAGGCTTATTTCTTCAAAAAAATCGGCTTCAAAACCAACAGCGTCAAGGATACAATTATCGTGGGCGGCGGCGCAACCGCATATTATCTTGCAAGCCAGCTTATGCAAACTGGAATTTCGGTGAAAATAATCGAAAAGGATCCCGAGCGATGCGATGAGCTTTGCCGCGCGCTTCCGAAAGCAACGATAATAAACGGCGACGGCTCCGAAAGCCGCATTTTGCTGGAGGAGGGCATTGAATACGCCGAGTCGTTTGTTACACTTACCAATATCGACGAAGAGAACATTATGCTGACGCTTTTCGCAAAAAGCAAAACCAACGGTAAGCTTGTAACAAAAATAAACCGCATCGAATACGGCGATGTTGTATCAAGCTTAAGCTTGGATACGGTTATTTACCCGAAGGACATAACCGCCGAATACATTTTAAGGTTTGTTCGGGCAAGAAGCTCCTCCCCCTCCAGTCACATAGAAACGCTTCATCTGATTTTAGACGGCAAAGCAGAAGCGCTGGAATTCAGAATAAAGGAAAGCTCACCCGTCACCGGAACAAAGCTCGAAAAGCTTAACCTGAAGGACAATGTGCTTATCGCATGCATTAACCGAAACGGAAGGCTTATCATGCCGCGAGGCTATGACGAAATAATGTTAAATGATACCGTCATCGTTGTTACCACACATTCCGGCTTCGATTCCATAAACGATATTATGCGATAAGGGATATAAGAGGAAACATATGAACATCAGAATTATTTTTTACACAATAGGGTGGGTTCTTAATTTGGAATCCGCGGCAATGCTTCTTCCCATGCTTTGCTCTCTTTTATACAAGGAATCGATTTTGCCGTTCCTGATTTCAAGCCTGATTACCGGGATAATCGGTATTTTGCTGACAATCAAAAAGCCCGCCAATATTTCGATGTATTCGCGCGAGGGCTATATTTCCGTCGCTTTAAGCTGGATTGCGATGAGCGTTTTCGGTGCCCTCCCCTTCCTGATTTCGGGGGTAATACCCAATGT
>CAZRUB010000221.1:0-2176 GCA_964603185.1 uncultured Ruminococcus sp. | reverse complement strand
CGCCTGACGGGAAATATCTTTTGGCCGTCGATTTGGGAGCGGATAAAATAATAACCTACGACAGGGAGCTTAATATTGTGCGGGAAACGAGGGTGAAGGCGGGCTCCGGGCCGCGGCACCTTGCGTTTTCGGCCGACGGAGCTTACGTGCTCTGCGTTAATGAGCTTTCCTCAAGTCTTACCGTGTATGCTTACGACGACGGCAGGCTTCGTTTTATCGATGAGAAAAGCACCCTCCCGAAGGATTTTTCGGGGGAGAGCACCGCGGCGGCGGTTCGGTGCGTAAAAAATAAGGCATGGGCTTCGAACCGAGGCCATGATTCCGTGGCGGAATTTACGTTTTCGGGTGACGGGCTTGAGCAAAGCGCTGTCATTGACGTATACGGCTCATCGCCGAGGGATTTTGTCGTTATTGACGATTTTCTTATTTCGGCAAACGAGCTGTCAGGTACCGTTACGGTTATCGATATAAAAACGAAAAAGCTTTTGCAGCGGGTTGAAATCGATTCACCCCTTTGCATATCGGTAAAAAAGCGATAAAAAAGCCTCCGGTTTTAAGGTGCACCCCAAAAGCTTCGGACTTTTGGGGTGCATATCGTTTTTCGGGAGGCTTTTATATACCGAGGTCAAATTTAAGCTGATAATTTTCTTCTTTTATTCTTTCTGACGGATAATTTATAACGGAAAAATCGTCGATTGTGAAGGAATAAAAATCCGTTTTGTCTGTGTTTAAGGCAAGCATTGGGTTGTCGGAAAGGCTTTCGCGACCCGTGAGTATAAGCGCGTTCTCCCTGTGGCGGTCGTAAATCTGCTCATTCTGCACGAAGTGGCAGAAGGTGCCGGGAAGATAACCCGTGGCCTTACACATCATAAGCATAAACGCGGCGTACTGTATTTCGTTGATTCCGCCGGCGCCGGAGGCGGCGCACATATCGCCGGAGCGCTGAACAAGGGTCATATCGATGTAGTATTTGCCTTCGGCTTTACGAACGTTCCACATGGTCAAAAAGGCGCACGGATTAAGCCCGGGAGTTTTGAAGTCCGCCTCCTGCCACAGGTCTATGATGTGCCTTCTGCCGAATGGGTCGTTCTTAAGGGAGGCGATGAATTTATCCATATCGATATGCTCGCGTACGGTTGCGCCGTAGCGCTTTCCGATGGTTCCGTCGCCGATATCCCATTCGTCCCAGTATTTAACGCCGTATTTTTCCCGCAGAAGCGAAAGACTGTTTGAACGGTCGGAAAAAATCCAGAGTATTTCCTTGATTGCGGATTTCCACGCCTGGGGGCGAAGTGTCATAATGGGAAATTCGCCCTCGGAAAGGTCATAGGTGCGCACTACCTGGTTTACGCTTAAGGTGTGCGCAGGCGTTCCGTCGGCGTATTTGGGGCGGGGGTTTTCGTCAATATACCCGTTCTCCAAAATATTTGCGGTATTCAAAAGAAAGTATGCATCCGCCTTGTTTTTTGTTTTCGCGGCCTTTATTTTTATATCTTCATACATTTTTGGTCCCTCCGAATTATATCGTTAATATATTGTATAATTTTTTTCGGCATTCGTCAAGTGCTGTTTTGAGCCGTAATTTTTAATCGGACGAATAGAAACGCTCGCTTTTGGTAATAATGAACAAAAAAGACGGCTTTTTTTGTGCGAGAGTTAATATTTTACAAAGTGAAGGACGAAATTGTTAAAAATTTATCTATTTTATGTATTGCATTATTTTGGTAATTGATGTATAGTATTATAGGTATGAAATTAAGCATACGAGAATTAAAACAGGAGGACAAAAAAATGACAGATAATAAGTTCGTGTTAAAGTGGCTTGAAGAAATGAAAAACCTTTGCAAGCCCGAAAGCGTTGTATGGATTGACGGAAGCGAAGAGCAGCTTGAAGCGCTCCGTGCCGAAGCGGTAGCAACGGGTGAAATGATTAAGCTTAACCAGGAGAAGCTTCCCGGGTGCTATTATCACAGAACCGCGGAAAACGACGTGGCAAGAGTTGAGGACAGAACATTCATCTGCACGCCCACCGAAGAAGAAGCAGGTCCCATCAATAACTGGATGGCTCCCGAGGAAATGTATAAAAAGCTTAACGCTTTGTATGACGGCTCCATGCAGGGAAGAACAATGTATATAATTCCCTATTCCATGGGTCCTGTCGGCTCACCCTTCTCCA
>CAZRUB010000220.1:0-2205 GCA_964603185.1 uncultured Ruminococcus sp. | reverse complement strand
AAGAGGGAGGCGCTATCATGAAGGTTTCTTTTCCGTACATGGGACAGACCACGGCATATAAAAGATTTTTGGAGCTTTTGGGTCATGAGGTCATAGCGCCGGAGCTTCCCACTCAGCGCACGTTTGACCTGGGCGTTTTGTACAGCCCCGAATTTATATGCTATCCCTTTAAGGTAATGATGGGCTCCTATTTTGAGGTTTGCGAAAAGGGAGCGGAGATGATAATTTCCTCCGGCGGCTCGGGCCCCTGCCGCGCCGGGCTTTACGGCAAGGTGCATGAGGAGGTTTTGAGGAAGGCCGGCTATAACGTCGACGTTGTGATTTTCGATTCACTCTTCAAAAATACGGGCTATTTCTTAAAGCAGATCAGAAGGGTCAAAAACAAAACTCCCCTTTATAAGGTGGCGAAATATGCCGTATTCGCTCTTAAAATGGTGAAATATCTTGACGAAATCGACAGGAAAATCAATATTGACAGGGCGTATGAGGTAACGCAGGGCTCCTACGACAAGGCGCGTGAGGAAATAGACAAAATGTTTTACGCCTGCAGCACGAAGAAGGAGCTTAAAAAGGCCTACGCCGAAGCGATAAAGAAGCTGGACGCAATCGAAAAGCGCACCGTCAGGGAAGAGGACAAGGTCAGAATAGGGCTTGTGGGCGAAATATATGTTGTTATGGAGCGCGCCACCAACGGCCAAATCGAAAAGCGCTTAAACGCCCTCGGGGTGGAGGTTGCCAACCACCAAACCATAAGCGAATGGATTGAGCATAACATAAAGCCCAGAAAAATCAATAAGAGCGAGGGCTGGAGAATGTGGGACCTTGCCGAGAGCTATAAGCTTTGCAACTGCGGCGGCCACGATATGGAAAACACCGGCAGAATCATGGATTATGCCGCAACGAAATTTGACGGGGTCATTCACCTTATGCCCTTCGGCTGCCTGCCGGAGCTTGTTACGAGAAGCATAATACCGCGTCTTACCGACGATTTGGATATTCCGATACTTACCATGTCGATTGACGAGCAAAACGGCGAGGCACACACTCAAACCAGGCTGGAGGCCTTCTGTGACCTCTGCAGAAACAGGAAAAAAATCAAAGCGGAAAAGGCCGTTGCGGAAAAAGCACCCTCCCGTGAGGGCGAAACGGTTCGCGTTTAAGGAGTGATAGTATGAATAAGTTATATATAGGTATAGATACGGGCTCGGTCAGCACGAATGTTGTTGCCGTAAACAAGGACGCGGAGGTGCTCTTCGCCCGCTATATAAGAACCAAGGGTCAGCCCATAAATTCCGTTAAGGCGGGAATGGAGGCTCTCAAGGAGGATATTGAGGGTAAGGGCTATGAAATCGGCGGCGTGGGCGTTACGGGAAGCGGCAGGCAGATGATAGGGCTTATGGTGGGCGCCGACGTTGTTAAAAATGAAATCACGGCACATGCCACGGCAACCGTTCACTATCATCCGGACGTGCGCACGATTTTCGAAATCGGCGGCCAGGATTCGAAAATTATCATATTGAAGGACGGTATCGTAACGGATTTTTCCATGAATACGGTGTGTGCGGCGGGCACGGGCTCGTTCCTTGACCATCAGGCGGAAAGACTGGGCGTTAAAATTCAGGAATTCGGCGACTTGGCGCTCACCGCGGAAAATGAGGTTCGTATTGCCGGACGCTGCACGGTTTTCGCGGAATCCGACATGATTGCAAAGCAGCAGTACGGCTATTCCAAGGCGGATATAATAAAGGGTCTTTGCGACGCGCTTGTAAGGAACTATTTGAATAACCTGGGCCGCGGCAAGGTTTTGGAGCCTCCGTTTGTTTTCCAGGGCGGCGTTGCCGCAAACAAGGGCATAATAAAGGCGTTTGAGGAGCAGACAGGTCATGAGGTCACGATTCCCAAGTATTTCTCCGTTATGGGCGCAATCGGAATGGCGCTTATGGCAAAGCATCACATCGAGGCTTCGGGTGAGAAGACGGCGTTTAAGGGCTTTGATTTTATCGACCTTGAATTTACGCCGAAGAGCTTTGAGTGCTCCGGCTGCTCCAACGCGTGCGAGGTAATAAAGGTTATTATGGACGGTAAAACCGTTGCCATGTGGGGCGACAAGTGCGGAAAATGGAGCTCATCCATATAAAGTAACGCGCCGTTCCTTTGCAATGCGCTCTTTTCGTTAGTGCCCCGTAGGGGCGGATATTATCCGCC
>CAZRUB010000219.1:0-2208 GCA_964603185.1 uncultured Ruminococcus sp. | reverse complement strand
AAGCCAGGCAGTCCAATATTGTTTTTATGATGGTCGTTTTACCGGTTCCGGGGCCTCCGGTTATTATTGTTATACCGCTGTATACCGCGGTTTTGACTGCGTCCTTTTGTTCATCTGAAAGCGTGATTGTACTTTTCGCCTCCGAAAGCCTTATGACCTCATCAAGGCCGGAAAGCTCGTCCTTTTTCGGCCTGCGCACCAGCGATAAAAGCTTTTTTGCAATAAAATGCTCCGCCTTAAAATAGTCGGCAAGCTGAAAGCACCTTCCTTCGTCATAGGAGTCAAAGGAAAAAAGCTCTCCCTCTTTTAAAAGTGTTATGCACGCACTGTAAATAATTTCCTCGTCGACGCCCAAAAGACGCGAAGCGTATTCCGTTAACTGCCCCTCAGGAACATAAGTGTGCCCCATCTGCGCGGCAACAACGTAAAGCACATGCCTTATACCGCTTTTTATCCTGCGCATATCCGAATCGGGAATATTCAGCGAACCGGCAATTTTGTCGGCTGTTTCAAAGCTTATCCCGTTAACCTTGTCGCACAGAACATAAGGATTTTCCTCAATAAGGCGCACGGCGCCGCTTCCCAATGTGTTGTGCGCGCGCATGGCAAGCTCCACCGAAACGGAATAGCCCCTTAAAAACATAATCGTTTGCTGAACGCGGCGCTTTTCGATGTATGATGCATGGATTTCGTTTGCCTTCGACGGCGAAATTCCTTTTATCCGCGTCAGCCTTTCGGGGTGCTCCGTTAAAACCTCAAGCGTGTCCTCGCCGAATTCTTCGACAATCCTCTTTGCGGTAGCTCCGCCTATTCCCTTTATAACACCGGAGGAAAGATACATTAAGATGGAGCCTGTTTTTTTCGGCATAATACGCTCAAAAAGCTCCACCGAAAACTGCTCGCCGTAGGAGGGATTTACCACCGTGGTGCCCGTTAAGCGAACCTCCTCACCTACCGCAAGCCCCGGCATGCATCCGACGGCGCACACCAAAAGCCCGTTTGACGAAACGTCACAAACGGTATAGCCGTTGCTTTCGTTGGAAAAGGTAATATGCTCAACCGTTCCCTCCAATACTTCTGCCAAAAAAAACACCTCCCTTGATGTAAATCCCGAAAAATTAATTATGTAAAAATTCGGTATAATCCGAAAGCGTGCCGTCCTCCTGCCTGAAATAAAGCGACGACATCCCCCGAAGGCGCGATGAAAACAAATGAATATCCGCATTTTTTCCTTCGTTCGCATCCAAAACGCAAGGCCTTTCGGGCGCCGAAGCGTCCGAAGCAATAAATATAAATGCGCAAAGCAAAAGCGCGAAACAAATTATATACAAAGCTTATCACCCGTATACAGTTTATGCGAAGGAGCTTAAAAAAGTGAAAGCAGGAGCTTTACCGCCTGACTGCCGACGGACATGATTATCCCTGCGGCCGCAACGCCGGCGGATATGGGAAGAAGGCTGTTTTTAAGCCTTAAATCCAAAAACGAAGAAACAAGCGCTCCCGTCCATGCGCCGGTGCCGGGAAGCGGAATTGCAACAAATATGAAAAGCCCGAGCTTTTCGTATTTTATGATTTTTTCCTTGTTTTTTTCGGCTTTTTCCTCCAGAAAATCGGCAAACCGCGCAAAAAGACGCGTTTTTTTAAGCATCGCTATGATTTTTCGGGCGAAAATTATAACAAACGGAATGGGCAAAAGATTTCCTATGACGGAAACAAGCAGAACGAGATACGGATTTAAGCCGAGCGCCGTGCCGACGGGAACCGCACCTCGAAGCTCCACAATCGGAAGCATTGAAATCAAAAACGTCATCAAATATTTCATCCCGACAGTTAAATTCGAAAATTGGGCAATAAAAAACTCCGTCACAAAAACAACTCCCCTTTACATATTTACTTATATTATGATACATTAATAAAATGCCGATGTCAATTGATTTTCTTCTAAATATTTCGAAAATTTTTATTAATATCTTGCATTTCGCACGAAAATGTTGTATTATGGTATGGATAGGCGATACAATCGGAGTAAAATACTTTTTTGAAAGAACGGCGCGGATATCAGCTTTGTTGCCCTCCGCTCGCAATACACAAAGTATTCCTCGGTCGGGCGCCGTGTTGCTAAACCACGCCGTAGCTTTCAAAATCGGAGGAAAGGATTATTCTCTTTCGGCTACGGGCGTATGACAACACAGACGGCGGACAAATTTT
>CAZRUB010000218.1:0-2222 GCA_964603185.1 uncultured Ruminococcus sp. | reverse complement strand
GAGCACCGACTCCGGCTTAAGCATCACCTGCGAAAGCATGATTTTCGCCGCCGTATGCGACATTTCCTCATAATTTTTGCACAAATAAACTCTCATTGCGCCAACCGCTCCTTCTGCTTGCTTTTTTTCGTTTTTTATTGTATAATCATATCATATAATATATTTTTCGCAATTTCAACGAATAATCTTGCTTATTTCTAACACGATATTGCTGTTTGGAGGTTATCGCGTGGACTACTATGTTTATGAATCCCATCTTCGCGCGGCAGGCACCCTGCCGTTCATTTTTCACTATGACGTTTTGGCGGAGGATATGCATTTTTCCGATGCTCCCGAGGGGGTGGAGCTTCTTCACTATCCCACGGGTCGGTGCATTTGCAATTGGCACGAAAACCTTGAGCTTTTATACATCGCCCGGGGGCGCGGCACACTCATATGCGACACCAAGGAATATCCGTTTTCACAAGGCGACTGTGTCATAATAAATTCCCTGGAGCTTCACTATATAAAGGCCGACGGTCCCCTTTCCTACTATGTTATAATTCCCGACCGCTCCTTCCTGCTTTCCAACGGCCTGGACACCTCGCTTTTATCCTTGTCACACGTAAATTCCTCCGCGGCCGCGGCGGAGCTTTTCAAGGCTTTCATTGATACATATCTATGCATTTCCCCTTACCGCGAGGCGAAGCTTAAGTGCTCGCTTTTATCCCTTGTGATTTTTCTTGCGGAGGCCTTCCCCTCCTCTGAGGGCAAAATCCCGCCCTCGAAATCACTCTCGCGGATTAAGCTTGTAATCGGCTATTTGAACACGCACCTTGAAAAAAGAATAAGCGCCGATGAGGTCGCAACGGCCGCGGCTACCAGCAAATATCACCTTCTGCGCGAATTTAAGAGGCTTACGGGCATGACCTTGGTCAATTTCACAAACAATCTGCGCTGCGAAAAAGCGAGGGAGCTTCTGTCCTCCGGTGAGCTTTCCGTTGCCGAGGTGGGTGAGGTCTGCGGCTTCGAAACTCCGTCCTATTTCACAAAAACCTTCCGCTCCTTTTCCGGAATGACCCCTTCCGAGTACCGCGCGGCCTGCAAAAAATGAGGCGTCCCATTAAAAAATTCCGCAAATACGGTTGTTAAACGGCGTTGTGCGGCATAAGGATAAAACGGAGGCGAAAAAATGAAAAAAATAATTTTCTTAATCACACTGGGGCTTATTTTATCGGCGTGCACAAAAATGCCCGAAAGCGAAAGCGAAAACGAAAATACGACGATGGAGAGCGCCGCCGAGGGTGCCGAATCGGCACCCGAAGAGGCACCGACACCGCAAGCCGAGCTTCTCTCCGATGCGGAAATCAACGCTCTTCCCAACGACTCATCGGGCTGGGGCTTTGTCAAAAAGAAGGGCGCACCCGCCGAATTTACCGCCCTTCAGCGAAGCGTAACGGAAAAATACGGCTGTATTTACGAGGGCTCCGCGGACGAAAAGGTGCTTTATTTAACCTTTGATGAGGGCTATGAAAACGGCTATACCGAAAAAATTTTGGATGTGCTCGACCAAAAAAACGTCAAGGCGGCCTTTTTCATAACCGCTCCCTACTTAGAGCAAAATTTCGACCTTGTGAAAAGAATGCTTGACGAGGGGCACATCGTGGGAAACCACACGGTAAATCACCCCAATATGCCGTCCCTTTCCACCGCGGAAGCGATGCAGGAGGAAATCAATGCCATGGACAGAAGGTTTTATGAGGCCTTCGGCAGTCACATGACCTATTTCAGACCGCCGGAGGGGGTCTACAGCGAGCGGTCGCTTGCGGCAACAAATGCGGCCGGTTGCAAAACCGTGCTCTGGAGCTTCGCCTATCGCGATTGGAGTCGGGACGAAATCAGGGGCGCCGACTACGCCGCCGAGAGCGTAACGCCGTATTTTTACAACGGGTGCGTTCTCCTGCTTCACGCGGTATCCCACGATAATGCGGAGGCTCTCGGCACGATTATCGATAGGGCGCACTCGGAGGGCTTTTGCTTCAAGACTCTGGACGAATTCGAATAAAAAACGCTTTTTCCCGCAAAATAACATTATTTATCGCGATATGCTTGACAAAGGGGCACGAAAAATGTTATAATAAATGCATATAAATATCACAAGGTGATAAAATAAAGGAGATGTATTTACATGCTGGAGGCAAGGAACAAAAAATTTTATCTTGACGGCAAGGAATTCAGAATAA
>CAZRUB010000217.1:0-2249 GCA_964603185.1 uncultured Ruminococcus sp. | reverse complement strand
AGGATTGCTTTAACGTTGTTGCCTTTGATACGGAGCTCGGGCTTATTAAGGTGATTCGCATCGGCGCGAATACAGATCATTATATGCGTACCAAGAATGCTTTCTGCTATGACTATATCAATAAAAAGGTCATTGCGGATAATTAATAGGACAAAAAAAGAGCCGCACCTTTAAGGCGCAGCTCTTTTTTTGTTACAGAACAAACTGTCCCGATTCTCTTTTTCCGGTATGGCCGTAGTAGATTGTTTCGGATGTGCCGTCGTCATATTCCAAATATATCGAATAAAGCAATACGGTTCTTACCGGTGCGTCATATACTTCGGCCTTGTATTTGCCGGTATAATTAAGTATCATGCCGCCGTTATAAACAGGGCCGATGGTTTTTATGGTGAAGTAATTTTTTCCGGTTCTGTCATAGGCCGCATCGCCGACGGAATTATACATATAATAGGTCGTTGTGTAATAGTTTATGGTTTTGTTGGTGTTTGCCGTTGCGTTCCAACGAATTTGCAAGCCGTCGGCACTGTTGATTTTAAAGTACAAGCCCGAAGGCGTTATTTCGGCTATGGATTGCGCAACGGGAGCGGATATTTTATAGCTTAAACCGTCATTTATATCAAGGTCAAGGCGTCGTCTGCTGTCACTGTAGCTTATGCTTCCGAATACGCTTAAATCGTTAAAATACACTATGGTGTTTCCGCCGATGTTATAGCTTGTTACCTCAGCTCCGTTTATATAGGTCTTTATATCCGTATACAATACGGAGCCGGCGACCTGCCCTGCTTGCCAAGAAGGAATTTGCGGTGCGATATAGGTGCTGGCAACGGAATTGGAGCGGCCTCTTGTTATATAAAGCGCTCTTTCTTCCGGAACCCAGTTTACATCAAAACCGTAATTTCTTAAATCCTCTGCAACCACGGCGGTATATCCGTTTATGTTGTATGATGCAATGTTATAGTCGTTTATCGATGCTATGATGTCGGTATAAACGGTTTGCCCCACAACGTCGCCTATTTTATATGCGTGAATTGGGGTGATAAGCGAAAGACATAAAACAAGGCAAAGTAATAAAATATTGATTTTTTTCATTTAAATCATCCTCTCTTTTTGTTTTCGGGTTTGCGATGAATACGAATTTAAACTCCTTTCTTTTTTCTCGCACAAAAAAATGCGCGGCAACATAAAACTATTGCCACGCACAAAAACGAGGCTTTAGATTTTATGCTACCACACATTTTACTCTAATAAATATTGTCAAATCAGATGATTTAAATATTTCAGCCTGCGTTTTTTACAAACACAAAATCTGATTTGATAAAATATATCTTTGCAAAATGAATATAGCAAAATGAGGATATCCCGACGGAATATCCCAACTATTAAAGTAAAATATGTGGTGAAAACAATATAGCATAAATAACCCGTAAAGTCAAGAGCTTATATGAAATATTTGTGCTCGGAGGCTGATGCAAGTACATAGTCCTGCCGCCGTTTGTTTTGCTTCCGTATTGACAATATTTTTTTTGTGAGTATAATATATTTTGGGCGAAGCGTAGCCGAGCTCGATTTGCCTATGCGACAAAAAACAAAGTGTTTTCGGTTTACAGAACGAAGGAAGGCGTCTGTTTTTGCTTCGTTCTCAGCCTAAGCAAAAAAAGAAAGGATATGTTGAAAATGAAAGGTAATATTACTGTACACACTCAAAATATTTTCCCGGTTATAAAAAAATGGCTTTATTCGGACAAGGATATATTCCTGCGCGAGATTGTATCCAACGGATGTGACGCGGTGACGAAGCTTAAAAAGGTTAAGGACGCGGGCGCCGCTGCTCCTACCGATGAAGAATATGAGGTTCGAATTGTTGTCGACAAGCCGAATAAAACGATAACCGTTTCCGATAACGGTATCGGAATGACCGAAAGCGAAATCGAAAAATATATAACGCAGGTCGCTTTTTCGGGAGCGGAGGACTTTTTAAACAAATATCAGGATAAAAGCCCCGAAAATCAGATAATCGGCCATTTCGGACTGGGCTTTTTCTCGTGCTTCATGGTTTCCGATAAGGTTGAAATAGAAACGCTTTCCTTTGCCGAGGGTGCGAAAAGCGCTCACTGGAGCTGTGACGGAGGCATTGAATATGAAATGACCGAGGGAACGAGAGAAAAGCGCGGAACAGACATTATAATGCATATAACCGAGGAGGATGAGGGTTATCTTTCCATATCCCGTGTGCGTGAAATTCTGGACAA
>CAZRUB010000216.1:0-2273 GCA_964603185.1 uncultured Ruminococcus sp. | reverse complement strand
CGGTTAACGTTCATTTAACGGGAAGGCTTTCCCCCATGTGCGCCGCAAAGGACGTTATTTTGGAGGTTTTACGTCGTCTTTCGGTTAAGGGCGGCGTCGGAAAGGTCATAGAATATACAGGCGATGGTGTTTTGTCACTTTCTGTTCCGGAGCGTGCGACCATCACCAACATGGGGGCGGAGCTCGGCGCTACCACATCGATTTTCCCTTCCGATGAAATCACAAAAGAATTTTTAACCGCTCAAAAGCGCGGTGACGCTTGGCAGTATCTTTCCGCAGACCCGGACGCGGAATATGACGAAACCGTTGAAATTAACCTTTCGGAGATTGAGCCTGCGGCGGCATGCCCCCACTCTCCCGACAATGTTAAAAAGCTTTCCGAAATCGGAAAAATCAAAATCGACCAGGTATGTATCGGCTCCTGCACAAACAGCTCCTATTCGGATATGATGAAGGTTGCTCACATATTAAAAGGGAAAACCGTTCACCCGGATGTTTCGCTTTCCATTGCGCCGGGCTCCAAGCAGGTTTTAACCATGCTTGCCGAAAACGGCGTGCTCGCTGATATGCTTGCCGCCGGCGCAAGGCTTCTCGAAAGCGCATGCGGTCCCTGCATCGGCATGGGTCAGTCGCCCAATTCAAAGGGCGTTTCCCTTCGTACCTTCAACCGCAATTTTGAAGGGCGCTCCGGCACGAAGGACGCATCTGTTTATCTTGTATCGCCCGAGGTTGCGGCGTATTCCGCACTTACCGGTGTTCTTTCCGACCCGAGAGAATTGGGCGCATGTCCCGAAATCGAAATGCCGAAGGAATTTTTAATCAACGACAATATGGTTGCACCTCCCGCTCCCGAGGCTGAAGCAAGCTCCGTTGAAATTTTAATGGGGCCGAACATCAAGCCCTATCCCGAAACACATCCTCTTGCGGAGGAAATTTCATGCAAATGCTCACTTAAGGTCGGCGACAACATAACCACGGATCACATAATGCCCGCCGGTGCAAAAATTTTGCCGCTTCGCTCCAATATTCCCGCAATATCAAAATACTGCTTCACCGCGTGCGACCCCGAATTTCCCGACAGAGCGGAAAGCTTCGGCAAAAGCATCATAGTCGGCGGCGTGAACTACGGTCAGGGCTCCTCACGCGAGCATGCGGCACTTGCTCCGCTTTACCTCGGTGTTAAGGCTGTTATTGTGAAGTCCTTCGCGCGTATTCACCGCTCCAACCTTATAAATGCCGGCATTTTGCCCATAACCTTTGCAAACGAAGCCGATTATGATAAAATTTCCGAGGGCGATGAGCTTTGTCTTTCGGATATCAAGGCCTGTGTCATATCGGGCAAAAATCCCGTTCTTATAAACAAAACAACAGGCGACGAAATCCCACTTTTGCTTGAATTAAGCGACCGCGCAAGGAAAATTATTCTCGCAGGCGGACTTTTGAGCTATACAAAAGAAAATTTAGAATAAGGAGATTATAAGCTATGCAGAAAATTTCGATGAAAACCCCGTTGGTTGAGATGGACGGGGACGAAATGACAAGAATTTTATGGCAGATGATTAAAAACCATTTAATTCTTCCCTATGTTGATTTAAAAACAGAATATTACGACCTTGGGCTTGAGCACAGAAACGAAACGGATGACCGTGTTACCGTTGAATCCGCCGAGGCAACCAAAAAATACGGTGTTGCCGTAAAATGCGCGACTATCACACCCAATGCCGCAAGAATGACGGAATATAACCTTAAGGAAATGTGGAAATCACCAAACGGAACGATAAGGGCTGTTTTGGACGGCACGGTTTTCAGAACACCCATTACGGTGAACGGAATCACCCCCTATATTCCCACATGGACAAAGCCTATTACCATTGCCCGTCACGCTTACGGAGATGTTTACAAAAACACCGAGCTTTCGGTTCCGGAGGGTGCGGACTGCTATCTTGTTTCGGTTGATAAGGACGGCAATGAAACGCGCGAGAAAATTCATTCCTTCCGCGATACGGCGGGGATAATCCAGGGAATGCACAATACCGACAAGTCCATCAGAAGCTTTGCCAAGAGCTGCTTTAACTACGCTCTTGACTCCAAAAAGGATTTGTGGTTTGCAACAAAGGACACAATATCCAAAAAATATGACCACCGCTTCAAGGACATTTTCGCTGAGGTTTATGAAACGGAATACAAGGAAAGCTTCGAAAAAGCCGGTATCGAATATTTTTACACACTTATCGATGACGTTGTGGCACGCGTTATCCGCTCGGAGGGCGGTT
>CAZRUB010000215.1:0-2277 GCA_964603185.1 uncultured Ruminococcus sp. | reverse complement strand
ATTTTTGATTTCCGGCGATTTGTTTGACAACGGCACGGTCGGTAAGAGTATGATAGAAAGCGTTGAAAAAACAATTGCTTCAAAGCCTCAAATTTCATTCTTTTACCTTAAGGGTAACCACGATCAAGCGCTTGCTTTTCAAAGTAAGCCCGACAATTTGACGGTTTTCGAAAACGGGTTTTCCTCTGTTTCGATTGAAGATGTAACGATAGGCGGAACCGACAGAACGGATTTTTGCGATGTTTCATTTCGGGAAAACAGAAAAAACATATTAATGTTGCACGGGGATGTTAAGAAGGATATTGAGCTTTCAAAGCTTAAGGGAATGGCGATAGATTATATTGCCTTGGGGCATATCCACTCATTTTCGGAGGGAAGGCTTGACGAAAGAACACGGTATGCTTACCCCGGCTGTCCGGATTCGCGGGGATATGACGAATGCGGAGAAAAGGGGGTTGTTGTCCTTGAAACGTCATATACGGGCATTAAAACAAGCTTTCATATATTTTCTTCCAGAATAATCGAGGAAATTCGGGTTGATGTAAGCGACTGCGGTACAACTGCCGAAGCGCTGAAAAGGTGCGATGAGCAATTACGCTTCAAGGCTGAGGATATGATGATAAAGCTTGTTTTATGCGGCAAATTGAACGCGGAAAACACAATTAACGCAGAAGTAATCGAAGAAGCCTACCGAAAATGTTTTTTCGATTTTAAGCTCATGAATTGCACATCACTTGCCTTCAATATGCATGATTATATTAAGGACGACACATTAAAGGGGGAGTTTATCCGCATTGTAGCTTCATCGGATAAATATTCCGACGAGGATAAGCTGAAAATTGCGGAGGTCGGACTTTCGGCTCTTTCCGGGGAGGACATATGGTAATCAAGGAATGTTATATCGAGGGCTTCGGCGCGTTGCAGAATGTAAAAAAGGAGCTCAGCCCCGGGCTGAACATTATAAAAGCCGATAACGGCAGTGGAAAAACAACCTTTTCCGTATTCATAAGGGTTATGCTTTTCGGGATGGAGCAAAAACGCGCAAGGGACAGTGTACGCGAAAAATATCGTCCTTGGAACGGCGGCAAATACGGTGGGTACATTGTTTTTGAAGCAAACGGAAAAACATACCGAGCAGAACGATATTTTAACGAAACGGAAAGCAAGGATACTTTTTCGCTTTACGATGCTTCAAGCGGTCTGCAGTCGAAGGATTTCACATCCGCTCTCGGTCGAGAGCTTTTCGGTACCGATAAGGAAACCTTTTCAAAAACGGCATTTATCCCGTACGGCAGGGCGGAAACGGTAACCGGGGAGGAGGGCTCGCTTATATTGGCGCTTGAAGCCGATACCGAATCCGATGACAAAAGCTTTAAAAAGGCGATGTCAGCGCTTAACAAGGCAAAAACATTTTACGAAAAGCGCGGCGGTAAAATTTCCGAGTCGGAAAACGAGTTATCGCTTATTTCGGATGAAATAGCGGAATGCGAAGCACTGATTCCCGAAAAGCAAGCTCTTGACGAAGAGATTAAAAAAGAAAGGCTACAGCTTGAGAAGCTTAAGAAAAAAAGGATGCAGCTTAATAAGGCCGACGAGCAAGGTCTTATTAAGGAGCAAATTTCCTGCTTCGAAGAGCGAATTGCGAAAAACATAAGCTTAATGAAGCAAATTCCGTCCGATGAGGAGCTTTCGGAGCTGAAGCGACTTACCGATGAATACCGAATGCTTGAAAAATCGAAAGAAAGCAAAAAAGGGAAAATGGTTAGTTTGGCTTTAATCGCCGTCACAATCGTTTTAATGCTTGCGGCAGCTGCTTTTGGATATATAAAAAAGCGATTTTATTTGTATTTCACGGTGATTTCGGTACCTCTCTTAATATGCATATTTTTGATATATTCAGCGAAAAAGCATAACGGCAAAACAAAGGAGACCTTTCAAAGGCTTGAAAATTTTGCTTCCAAGTTCACATCGGAGGAGCCGCTTCATGCGGCGGAAAATTTAAGCCGTTTAATTTCCGTTATTTCTTCGGACAGGGAAAGCATCGGCAAATATGAGGAGAGGCTCAGGACTTACGACGAGCCTTCGGTAACGGAAGAGCTTGGCAGGCAATCGTTGGACGAGGATGAAGAACGCTTGATGGGCTCTGTATGCCTTGACGAATCAAAGGCTTTAAGGCTTGAGGAGAAGATTTTGAGGCTTGTTGAGCTTTACGAACGGAAAAATGCGGCGCAAGAGGAGCTTAACGCCTCGCGTAAAGAAAGTTTCATTATCAATGAG
>CAZRUB010000214.1:0-2287 GCA_964603185.1 uncultured Ruminococcus sp. | reverse complement strand
AATTTCCGTCAAACAGGCATTGTGCGGTAGATACCGTTATGCCGTCGTGCGTGTCACTTACATTCGGTGTTGTCACAAGCGTGCCGTCTGAATTTTGCAGGCTTTCCATTTGCTTTTTGTCGATGTTCATTTTCTGCAGAAAACCACTGCTCCAATGTGTGGCTGCGGCAAAAGCCGATATTCCGAGTACCAGTGTTGCGGCAACAGCAAGCGGTACAAGCTTCTTTTTTGATTTCATAATATTTTCTTCCTTTCGATTATTTTTTGTTCTTTCCAAAATCCGTTGTTTTGCGTTATCCGATATTTTTATGTTTTCAACCGCATTTTTCAAATTCTGCTCCTTCATTAAAGCACATCCCTTCCGTATTCGATTTTAAGCTTGTCCCGTCCGTATTGAAGCCGCTTTCTCGCGGCGGACGATGAAATTTTAAGCATTCGGGCTATTTCATCCGTTTTATAGCCCTCGATATAGTGTAAATGAATTACGGTTCGGTATTTTTCCGGCAAAGCCAAAAGCTCCGCCAAAATTTCAAAATCATCATCCTTGCCGCAATATTCCGCAACCTCGTCAAGCTCGGAATGCCGCCTGATTTTATAGAATTTCAGCATGTCGCGGCATCGATTTGTCGCGGTTTTTATAAGCCAAGCCTTTTTATGCTCCTCATCGTTAAAAACCCGATATTCCGATATGTATTTCATAAACACATCGGAAACCGCATCCTCCGCGTCCTGATTGTTTCCAAGCATCGTAAAGCACAAACGAAAAAGCATATTCGAATATGTATTAACAATATTTTCGATTTCTTCATCAGTCGGCCGTACCGGTGAATTTTTCACTTTTCATCATCCCCTTTCACTTATAACACGATTCAAAAAGTAAAATTGTGATATTTATTTTATAAACAACAAAGCCTGCCTCATCGGGCAGACTTATGCAAAAGGATATCTTATGTATTGCGAAGAGAGGCCTTGTAAGAATTTATATGCTCCTTCGGGGACACGCCCATTTTATTTTTAAAAACCTTCGAAAAATACTGTGAATCCGAAAATCCGCAACGCTCGGCAATATCTCCCACCGAAGAAAATCCGTATTCGATAAGCGTTGCGGCATACTGTATCCTCAGCGTGGCAATATACTGCGCCACACCCACGTGCATTTCGTTTTTGAATGTGGTGGATATATATTTTTTATTATAGGAAAAGGCCTTGCTTATCGTATCGAGCGATATGCTTTTGTCGGTAAAATGCTCTTCTATATAATTTTTGATTTTTTCGGTCAGCGTTCCGTGCTCCTCTATAAATTCCGCTTCCTGCTCGCTTAATACCGAAAAGCTGTACAAAAGTATTCCCTCGCACCTTAGGCTTAAAACATATTTATTTTCCTCTATCGACTGCTTCCATATCGGAATAAGCCTTCGCTGATCCCTGAACAAAAAATTGCTTTTTGATATTTTCAGTCTGTCCAAAAGCTTGTTCGTTCTTATGCCGATAAAGCTTATATACATATATTCGAAGGTCTTTACTCCTTCAACTGAATATTCAGTTGCGGGAAACGTAAAAAACATATCTCCCCGCCTTAAGTCATACTCTTTATCACCCAAGAAAAGCTTCCCGCTCCCCTTCGTCACCAAGTGAATTTTGTAGGTTGTTTCGCACTTAATGTCCGTGCGCGCCTTCGTTTCGTAAACGAAATTCACTATATTTATTTCACCCTCCGAGCCGTTCCTTGAAACGAAGCGGCAAATATTCCTTCCCATAAAAATCCCTCCCGTTAACATTATACGAGGCTCAGAGGGCTTTGTCAATTTAAATCTGACTTTTTTTCTCGAACACATGGAATTTTTACATTTACATTTATACCGTTTTGCGGTATTATACAGATAAATCAATTAAACGGGGAGGTTTTATTTATGAAAAAAGTAAAAATAGGTGTTCTCGGCGGCTACAGAGGCGCCAGCATGATTAACTATTGCAAAATCGCCGACAATGCCGAGCTTGTCGCAATTTGCGATAACAACGAAAGCGTGTTGAAAAAGCAAAAGGAAAGCTGCAAGGACTATGACATTTCCTATTACGACAATTTCGACGAATTCTTAAATCACGATATGGACGCGGTGGTGCTTGCCAATTTTGCCAACGAGCATGCTCCCTTCGCAATCAAGGCCATGAAAGCCGGGAAGCACGTCTTGTCGGAGGTTTTGCCGGTTCAAACCATGAAGGAAGCGGTGGAGCTTATTGAAACGGTGGAAGAGACAGGTAAGGTTTACGCATACGGCGAAAATTATTG
>CAZRUB010000213.1:0-2297 GCA_964603185.1 uncultured Ruminococcus sp. | reverse complement strand
CAAAAAATATAATATCTTCATGCGAAAAAGGAAATATTAAGCCTGTAATGCTGAATGCTTTGGATGAAAAAATTCGTCATCACGCCGATTTGACCATATGCCATCTCGGAGGAAAAAGATTTGTAACGGCATCCAACGCTTTTGAATATTATAAGAATAAGCTTCCCGATGCGGATATAATTAAGGGAATGACCGCGGTAAGAAGCCCGTATCCTTATGATGCGGCATATTGCGCGGCGGTTTTTTCGCATTTTGCGGTTGCAAACGAAAAAATAACGGATTCGCTCCTGTTGGATATTTTGAAAAATGAATTTCAATTTATACATGTGAATCAAGGCTATGCAAAGTGCAATATATGCCCTGTAAGCGAAAAAGCGGTTATAACCGAGGATGAAGGCATTTATAAAAAGCTTATCAATCATATGGATGTTCTTTTGATAAAAAACGGAGGAGTTTCGCTTCCGGGCTACGGCTACGGATTTATAGGGGGAGCGGCGGGACTTGTTGATGACGGTGTTATTTATTTTAACGGAAGAATTTCTCGGCATCCGGAGTATGAGAAAATAATGTTGTTTTTGGAAAAGCACTCGGTTAAAGCGATTTGCGCGGATCGAGCGTTGACGGATTGCGGTTCTGTTATTGTGGTATCATAATATTATCTTTAGGCTTAAGTGAAGGGTAGTGAGGCTTCCTGAAAAAAATTATTGAGAAAGTTCCGTTAAAGGCAATAGAGCTCTCCTCCGGAGCAATAAAAGACAACGGAACGGTGGCAAATGAAGAAAAAGCGCTTTCCGCGCTTTCCGATTATGTGATTTTTTACGAGGAGCCGACATTGGTGGCGGAAATGTGCGCGCTTGCGGCCGGCGAAAACAGCGAAGAGGCATTCCGTGCGGCGGAAAAGCTTTTTCGGAACAATTCGCAATTTTCGTATCCCGTAAGAAAGTCGATGATAAAAAATGAGCTGAAGCGGTGCCTCGATGAGAACGATAGGATTAATTTTGAAGGCTTTTTGAGATTTCGGCTTTCGGAATACGAAAATCTTCTTTTTTGGGGTATAAATACCGCATTCTGTGAAGCATTGATAAACAAAGAATATGAATGTATGCTTGAGGATTTGAAAGAATTTGTTGAAGAACGAAAAAATAAAAATACGGAGGCGCACATTTACGGCTACGATATATTTGATGAAAACGGGAAAAAATTGACCGAATGCGACTGCGAGCTTTTTTCTTCGGAGGATTTTGAAACCGAGGCTGAAAGAATGATCGGAATTTTGATATGCGTTTCGCCGAAAAAGGTTTTCGTTCATACTTCACCGGATGAGGAAACGCTTGACACCGTTAAACGGATTTTTCCGTTTTTGATTTACAGCTGACTTACAAATTTTACATGAGTAAAAACCCTCTTGCGGAGCACAATATGATTGTACTAAGTAACGGGAGGTGATAAAAATGACAAAAAATAAGAAGCTTGTACCCGAAGCAAAGGCCGCTCTTGACAGATTCAAGATGGAATGTGCTTCCGAGGTGGGTGTAAACCTTAAAGAAGGCTACAACGGCGATCTTACCGCAAGAGAAAATGGTTCGGTAGGCGGACAGATGGTTAAGAAGATGATTAAATCTTACGAACAGTCCATGAAGTAAGATTTATGGATAAAAAAGCGCAAAGAAATCTGCGCTGAAAGCAAAGGCTCCCGTGCTTTGACGGGAGTCTTTGCTTTTAAATTTACGAAGCCGTTCCTGTGACACCGCAATATAAAAATGTGAAGATTTTTGAACAAAATGCAAAATCATAATGATTAGTTTGCTTAATTTAAATATTGCTTGCATACAATTGTGTTTGGTATTATTATATGAGGGAAATCGATTGAAGGATGTGTAAAAAGTGAAAATATTTATAGACACGGCAAATGTTGATGAAATCAGGGAAGCGAATTCATTCGGGATTATATCCGGAGTAACAACAAATCCTTCTTTGATAGCCAAAGAGGGAAGAGTGTTTCGCGATGTTGTGAAGGAAATAGCGGATATTGTGGACGGCCCCATATCGGCGGAGGTTATAAGCCTTGATGCGGAAGGTATGATACGCGAGGCGAAGGAGCTTTCGGCGATACATAAAAACATCGTGATAAAGGTGCCGATTACGGCGGAGGGCTTAAAGGCGGTGGCCGCATTAAAGAAGCTGAGTATACGTACCAATGTAACACTTATCTTCAGCTCGGCGCAGGCACTTTTGGCGGCGCGGGCGGGCGCGTCGTATGTGAGTCCTTTTGTGGGCAGGCTGAACGATATTGCATC
>CAZRUB010000212.1:0-2325 GCA_964603185.1 uncultured Ruminococcus sp. | reverse complement strand
TGGATATAGGCCCTACGGGGAAGCTGTTAAAGCCCTACGGTGACTTTGATTTTGAGGATGCGGTTCGGGTTTTCGCAAAAACAATCAAAATAGGGGTACGCTGCGGAGTTGACCTTATTTTCATCGAAACAATGAACGACAGCTATGAAACGAAGGCGGCATTGCTTGCGGCGAAAGAAAATTCAGACCTGCCGATTTTTGGTTCGAATGCCTACGGGGAGGACGGCAAGCTTATGACGGGGGCTTCCCCGGAAGCGATGAGCGCCATGATAGAAGGTATGGGAGCGGACGCAATCGGAGTTAACTGCTCGCTTGGCCCCGATAAGCTTTCTGAGGTTGCGGAGCGCCTTTTGGCGTGCTCCTCCATTCCGGTTTTGATGAAGCCGAATGCGGGGCTTCCCAAAAATGAGGGAGGAAAAACCGTATATGATATTTCGGCGGAGGACTTTGCCGATGCGCTTTTGAACATGGCAAAAAAGGGGGTACGCGGCGTTGGCGGCTGCTGCGGAACGACCCCGGAATATATCAGGGCGATAAGCGAAAAAATAAAATCCGTAAGTCCTGTGCCTGTTGAAGACAAGGAAATCATGTGCGTTTCGTCCTATACCCATGCGGTTGTTTTCGGGGAAGAACCGATATTGATAGGCGAAAGAATAAATCCCACGGGAAAGAAGCGCTTTAAGCAAGCGCTTCGCGATAAGGACATGGGATATATTTTGAGTGAGGGAATAGCCCAGCAGCAGAAGGGCGTTCATATTTTGGATGTTAACGTCGGATTGCCGGAGATAGACGAAGGCGAAATGCTATTATCGGCGGTTTGCGAGCTTCAGGCGGTGATGGATTTACCGCTTCAGATAGATACTTCATCCGCCAAAGCGATGGAAGCGGCTTTAAGAAGGTATAACGGTAAGGCGATGATAAATTCCGTAAGCGGAAAAGAATCGGTTATGAAAAAAGTCTTTCCGCTGGTTAAAAAATACGGCGGTGTTGTTGTGGCGCTTACGCTGGATGATGACGGAATACCCGAAACGGCGGAGGGACGGCTTAAAATTGCCGAAAAAATATTAAAAACCGCTTCGGAATACGGAATTTCAAGAAAAAACATTATATTTGATACCTTGGCAATGGCGGTAAGTGCGGAGCCGACGGCCGCAATTACCACGCTTGAAGCATTGTCGCTTATAAAAAAGCGCTTGGGGTGCAGAACCTCGCTCGGCGTTTCGAACATTTCGTTCGGGCTTCCGATAAGGGATGCCGTGAATAGCGAATTTTTCTCTCTCGCACTGGAAAACGGGCTTGATGCGGCAATAATGAATCCTTATTCCGACGATATGATGAAGGCGTATTTTTCTTATCGCGTTATAAAGGGAATGGACGAGAATTTCGAAGCTTATATAAAATTTTCGCAAGGCCTTGCTTGCAAGGCCGAGGGCGAACTGCGTCAATCGGAAAATGCGGCGGAAAAGCCCGCAGACTTTGCGTCGGAGCTTTCAAGGGCCATAGCTCAGGGACTTTCAAAACGGGCGGCAGAGCTGACGGGTGAGCTTATTAAAGCAAAGGAGCCGCTTGATATCGTAAAAAACGATATTATACCGGCATTGGATGCCGTAGGCGCGGGCTTTGAAAAAAAGACAGTATATTTGCCGCAGCTTCTAATGAGCGCGGAGGCGGCCAAAAGCTCGTTTGAGGTTATAAAAGAATGTATGGCGAAAAAAAGCGGACAGTTTGAAAAAAAGTGCACGGTTGTCATCGCAACGGTTCACGGCGATATTCATGATATAGGGAAAAATATTGTGAAGCTTTTGCTTGAAAACTATGGTTTTTTTGTTATTGATTTGGGAAAGGATGTTCCGCCCGATAAAGTGGTTGAGGCGGTAAGGGCCGAAAAAGCACCTCTTGTGGGCTTGAGCGCTCTGATGACTACCACGGTTCCCGCGATGGAGGAAACAATCCGACTTTTGAGGGCACAGGCACCATGGTGCCGCATTGCGGTAGGGGGAGCGGTTATGACGGCGGAATATGCAAAGAATATCGGAGCCGACGTTTATTGCAGGGATGCAATGGAAACGGTGCGTTATGCCGAAAAAACAGATGAAATATGCCGTAAGTAAGGCGAATTTTAATTCGGATGATCCGGCTTTATAGCCTGATTATAAATTTAATTTTAAGGAGATTGCTGTTTGAAGAAGAACAACACCTTGGATATTGCAGCACAGCCGGAGGCTGTGTAAAATATCCGCACAAGCCTCCCCATATTGCAGTCAACAATTATCAGGAGGAAAAATAATGAATAAAAATGACTATTTGATTCGTTTGGAAAGAAAA
>CAZRUB010000211.1:0-2330 GCA_964603185.1 uncultured Ruminococcus sp. | reverse complement strand
TCCGCCCCTACGGAGAGCCTACGAAAAGAGCGCGTTGCAAAGGACGGGCGACCACTAAAGGGGTCGCCCGCGGGAGAGCACCGACGAAGGCAAGGGAGGCAATGGGCACGGCGCCACGAAAAGCGGTGGTTGCCGTTTTTTGTATGTTAATTCTTTATTTTTCTGTGATTTTTAAGTTTTTTGTTAGTTTGTATTGACTTTTTGTTTGGTTTGTATTATTATATATGTATCATACCCGAAGAGAAAGGATATTTTTTTATGAAGCTTGTCGTAAGCGATTTGGACGGCACGATTTTAATGCGCGGGGAGCGCGAAATAGGTCGCGTGGCATCCGAGGCAATCGATTATATATTAAACAGCGGCGCGAAATTTGCGGTTGCCTCCGGAAGAAGCTTCGGGGAGCTTAAGCGCATTTTCGGGCGCCGGGAGGACAAAATTTATTTTATCGCCTCCGACGGGGCGCTTGCGGTGCACGGCGGTGAAACGCTTTTTGAGTTCCCGATTTCGGATTTTTCGTCAGACTGCTTTGCCGCACACGGAAAATATATGACCTTTTTTAAGGGAAAAAGCCTGCCGCTTACGCGTGCGCACCTTAAGCATTACAAAAACCACGTTACGCAAATCGAAGAGCTTTCCGAGGCGGATGCCCCGATTTACAAAATAACCGATTTTTCGGGGCGGGAGGAGCCGAGCGAAAAGGAGCCGGAGCTTTTTAAGGTATACGAAAGCCGAGATATGGCCGAATATGTGGCAAAGGGCGTCAACAAGGGTGCCGCGCTTTCGTTGCTTTCGGATTATATGGGCATCCCGAGGGAGGGAATCATAGCCTTCGGGGACGGCAAGAACGATATTGAAATGTTTTCCCGTGCGGGGCTGAGTTGCGCCGTGGAAAATGCATCGCCGGAGATTAAAAAGAAGGCCGACCGTGTGGCAAATTTCAACGTGACGGTGCTTGAAGGACTGATATGAAAGGAATGAAGGTCTTATGAATTTTACTAATTTTAAGGAGGCGGCAAAAAGCCCGAGGATTGACCGCCTTAAAGAAGCGCTTTTCAAAAAGCTTCCCGAAATAGAGGCTGACCGTGCGGAGCTTTTGACGGAGTCCTATAAGATGACGGAGGGGCTTCCCATTATTGCAAGAAGGGCGAAGGCGTTTTGCCACATATTGAAGAACATTCCCATAACCATAAGGGATGAGGAGCTTATAGTGGGAAGCGCAACCAAGGCACCGAGAGGGTGCCAGACCTTTCCTGAGTTTTCTTATAAATGGCTGCTTTCGGAGCTGGATACCGTTGAAGCCCGCTCCGCCGACCCGTTTTATGTTTCGGAGGAAACGAAGGGTCGCCTTAAAAGGGTGTATGAATACTGGGACGGAAAAACAACAAGCGATTTGGCGACAAGCTATATGGCGGACGAAACCATCCGTGCCATGGAGCATAACATTTTCACGCCGAACAACTATTTCTACAACGGCGTGGGTCACGTTACGGTAAACTATGCCGAGGTGCTTGGCATAGGTCTTTCGGGGATAAAGCGTAAGGCAAGCGAGGCAAAGAAAGCGCTTTCGGTTGCCGATGCGGATTACGCTTCGAGATTTTCGTTCCTTTCAGCGGTTGAGGAAAGCCTTGACGCGGCAATGGACTATGCAAGGCGGTATGCCCGCCTGGCGCGCTCCCTCGCGATGACGGAGTCGGACGCGAAAAGAAAGGCGGAGCTTTTTAAGATTGCCGAAAACTGCGAGAATGTTCCCGCGAACGGGGCAACAAGCTTTTATGAGGCCTGCCAGTCCTTCTGGTTTATTCAGATGCTTCTTCAGACGGAGTCCTCCGGGCATTCCATTTCGCCCGGAAGATTTGACCAATACATGTATCCCTACTATAAAAAGGATAAGGAGCTGGGAATTATCACTCAGGAGGCGGCACAGGAGCTTATCGATTGCATATGGGTCAAGCTCAACGACTTGAATAAGTGCCGTGACGCGGGCTCGGCGGAGGGCTTTGCCGGCTACAGTCTTTTCCAGAATTTGATTGCCGGCGGCCAGACGAAGGACGGACTTGACGCAACGAACGAGCTTTCGTTCATGACGATACACGCGACCATGCATGTGGGTCTGCCTCAGCCCTCATTTTCCGTAAGGGTATGGAACGGCACCCCCCATGAGTTTTTGCTGGAGGCCGCGCGCCTTACCAGAATGGGCTACGGACTGCCCGCTTATTACAACGACGAGGTTATAATCCCCTCGCTTCTCTCGCGGGGGCTTACGATAGAGGATGCTCGCGACTATAACATAATAGGTTGTGTTGAGCCTCAGAAATCCGGTAAAACCGAGG
>CAZRUB010000210.1:0-2388 GCA_964603185.1 uncultured Ruminococcus sp. | reverse complement strand
CGAAAGCGGAAATCCGCCTCTCAAAATCGGAGTTCGGATTATTCTCTTTCGGCTACGGGCGTATGACAACACAGACGGCGGACAAATTTTACGGTTCCGAGAAGTGTTGTACTCCGATTGTATCGCCTAAGCTATCAAAATTATCTTTTTTTCGACTTAAATTAACGTTAAAGGCCGAAAATGTTGATTATTGCCCGCGGCTGTGGTATACTGTGTTTAATCGCCTAAACATATGATATACACAGTGCGATATGTGCCTTGCGGCACGAGAACAGCAGAGGGCTTACACTATCCGAAGCATTCGATTTTTTATAGTTTTTATATAAGGAGGAGCATATTATGAAACCGAGAATAGGGATAAGACCGACGATTGACGGTCGATGGGGCGGCGTGAGAGAGTCGCTTGAAGAAAAAACAATGGCTATGGCAAAAGCCGCAAAGAAGCTGATTGAGGAGAATGTCCGCTATCAGGACGGTACGGCGGCGGAGGTTGTGATTTCGCCATGCACAATCGGCGGCGGCGCGGAGGCCGCGGCCTGTGCGGACTTTTTCGCCGGACAAAATGTTTGCGCAACCTTGGCGGTAACCCCGTGCTGGTGCTACGGCTCCGAAACGATGGACTTGGGCTCGGACACAATCAAGGCGGTTTGGGGCTTTAACGGAACGGAGCGTCCGGGAGCGGTTTATCTTGCGGCGGTAATGGCGGCCTTTGCTCAGAGAGGGCTTCCCGCATTCTCCATGTATTCTCATGACGTTCAGGATATTTCCGACAATACGGTTCCCTCCGATGTTGCCGAGAAAATGATACGCTGGGCAAAAGCGGCGCTTGCCGTAGGGCAGATGAAAAATAAGGCATATGTAAACATGGGCGGCGTTGCAATGGGTATTGCGGGCTCGTATTGCGATATGTCCTTCATGCAGAAATACCTCGGCATCCGCGCGGAGTGGGTGGACCTTACGGAAATTCTGCGCCGTATGACCTTGGGTATTTACGATGAAGAGGAGTATAAGAAGGCACTTTCCTGGATTAAAGAAAACTGCCGCGAGGGCTTTGATAAAAACGCGGGCAAAAACCTTCCGGAAATCATCAAAAAGTCCAAGGTTGTGGACAAGGACAAGGATTGGGAATTTATTGCAAAATTCACAATAATCGTAAGAGATATCCTTTACGGAAACAAGAAGCTGGATGAGCTCGGCTGGCATGAGGAGGCACTGGGAAAGAACGGTATCGTCGGCGGCTTCCAGGGTCAGCGTAACTGGACGGACTGGCTTCCCAATGCCGACTTTACGGAGGCACTCATGGCAACCAGCTTTGACTGGAACGGCAAAAAGGCACCTACCGCATTTGCAACGGAGAACGACACATTGAACGGAATTTCGATGCTCTTCGGCACGCTTTTGACGGGTAAGGCTCCCGCGTTCCATGACGTGCGTACATATTGGTCGCCCGAGTCGGTGGAGAGGGTGACCGGAAAGAAGCTTACCGGCAAGGCGGCAAACGGAATCATACATTTGATTAATTCGGGTGCAACCGCTCTTGACTGCACGGGAGCCTCCAAGGATGAAAACGGAAACGGCACAATAAAAGAATGGTGGAACATGACGGATGCCGATATCAAGGCTTGCCTTGACGCGACGGATTGGTGCCGTGCGGATTACGAATATTTCCGCGGCGGCGGCTTCTCCAGCCACTTTAAGACGCTGGCGGAGATGCCCGTTACAATGCTTAGGGTTAACCTTATTGACGGAGTGGGCCCCGTCATCCAGATAGCGGAGGGCTATACGGTAACTCTTACGGATGACGTGCACGAAAAGCTTGATAAGAGAACCGACCCCACATGGCCCACAACCTGGTTCGCGCCCACGCTCACGGGCAAGGGTGCGTTTACCGATGTTTATTCGGTTATGGCGGCATGGGGCGCAAACCACGGCGTTACAATAGGCGGCCATGTGGGCGCGGATTTGATTACGCTGGCCTCCATGCTTCGCATACCCGTTGCAATGCATAACGTTCCCGAGGAGAAGGTATACAGACCGCACGCTTGGAAAGCCTTCGGAACGGAGAGCGCCGAAGCGGCGGATTATGCGGCATGCGAAAAGTACGGCCCCATGTATAAATAATATAGAGGCTTCGTAACGGAGGGCGATTTTGCAGGAAAAGCAATATCCGTTACGGACGCGTTCATCGTATTCTTTGGGTGATAAAAAAACGAAAAAGGCTTGAACCTTTCCTTCGAGGGGGCGTAACGCCCCCTCGAAGCGTTTTAACCTCCGCGGCCTTTCGCACCCCTTTTTGAAAATTATCCCGAGGAAAATAAAAAATGTATCCCGAGGAAAATAAAAAAACAGTTGACAAAATGAATTTTATGTGATAATATAATTCTAAAC
>CAZRUB010000209.1:0-2476 GCA_964603185.1 uncultured Ruminococcus sp. | reverse complement strand
AATTTTTTCCCCCCCCCCCCGTTTTTCATCCGATTTCACAGCGAAATCCGCTTTTTTCCAAAAAAACGCAAAAAAATAAGCCCGGTGTGATACCGGGCTTTTTATACCTATTATTCAGGTTTTGTTTCCAGCTCCAACGGGAAATCCCCAAGCTTTTTCACCTTAAAGCCGTTTTTCTTGTATTCCTCGTAGTCAAAGGCTTCAAGCTCATCGATTGCCAGCTTGTGGAATTCATAAAAATTTTTCCACCATTCATAGCCCGACCCGAGCTCGGCATTAAGGTAAGCATCCGCAATGTCGCAGCCCATCGCCGGCGCCACATAGAACGCTCCCATGGCCAGAACGTTTACTCCGTTTCCGGTAATTGCGCGAAGAGCCGCGGGAACGCTTTCCACAACGCCCGCATGAACATGAGGGCACTTGCTTGCGGCAATGTGAATGCCCATTCCCGTTCCGCAGAAAAGAAGCGCTCTCTCAAATTCGCCCTCGGAAATCATGGAGCCCGCACGAAGGCCGACTCTGTGGAACATCAAATCCGTATCGTCGGGATCCGAATCGGCCTTAACGCCGATGTCGGTGATTTTCCAGCCTTTTTTTTGCAAGTGCTCACACACCGCTTCCTTAAGCGGATAACCCGCAAAATCGGCACCCACCAATATTTCTTTGTCCTTAATCTTTTTCATAAAAAAACCTTCTTTCCTTTTTTTCTTTTTTCCTTTTTTAATTGCATACAAAAGAATGCGCACCGCCCCGTGCGGTTATGTGCCTGCCGTTCGGAAGATAAATTTCCGCACACACGCCCTCGGGGAGAGTGTATTCGAAGTGAATTTTATCCTCAAGGTCATAATACCAGTGCGTCAAAATCGTGCCGCGGCGCGTATCGATATTATATTTCAAAAAGCCCATGCGCTTATCCGTGTGCGGCCTTATCTCGATATGACCGTAGCCCGCGCCGTCCTCCAAGCAGCGAATTCCCGCCGCGGCGGAGAAAAGCCACGCTCCCACCGCGCCGTAGGCATAATGATTGTAGGAATTCATCACCTTGTCCCAAACCGTTCCGTCCTCCTTAATGCCGTCCCAGTGCTCCCACATGGTGGTTGCGCCCATATTCACCGAATAAAGCCATGAGGGAAAGCCCTCCGCGAAAAGTAAATCGTAAGCTATGTCGGCATAACCGTTATCGGAAAGGGCGTGCAAAAGATAAGGCGTTCCCACAAAGCCCGTATCCAGCTTACCGCCGTTTGCCTTAACAAGCTCGGCAAGAGCCGACGCCGCCTTTTTAAGGTCATCCGTAAGCCCAAAGCAAATCGCAAGCGCATATGCCGTCTGCGTATCGGTTTCGGGAAGCGAATTTTTGAAATAAGTTTTCCTTATCGCCGCCACGATTTTCTCATAAAGCTCCTCGTAAAACGACATATCCTTTCCCAATTCGCGGCCGGCGTTTATCAATATTTCGGTGCTTTTGGCGAAAAATGCCGAGGCGATATAATCCTTGGGCGTTCTGCCCGCCACCGGGTTGTTGCTTGTTCGTGCCTCCTCGGAATCCAAGGCAAGCCAATCGCCCATTTGCTTGTCGCCTGCCCACAAAAATTCCTCCTCGCCGGACGAGTGCATATAATCAACCCATTTTTTCATGGGCTCATACATATCCGAAAGAATTTTCTCATTTCCGTATGCCATGTAAATTTCCCATGTGCAAATCGTCACGGCATCGCCCCAGGCCGCCATTCCTCTTTTTGCGAAATCCAAGCGGCAATTGGGCACGAAAAGGGAAACCGCGCCGCTTTCCTCCTGGTCTGCCGCAACATCGTGAAGCCACTTTTCGAAAAAGCGCTCCACATCGAAATTTATCGCCGCGGTTTTCGCGAAAATCTGCGCGTCGCCCGTCCAGCCCATGCGCTCGTCACGCTGGGGACAGTCCGTGGGGATATCCAAAAAGTTGCCCTTCTGTCCCCATATTATATTATGATAAAGCTGATTTATTTTTTCGTTTCCCGATGAAAAGTCCGAGCTTTTTTTAATGTCGGAATAAACGACTATCGCCCTGAACGAGGATAAATCTACCTCGGAAGCGGGATAGTCGTCCAGCCTTATGTATCTGAAGCCCTGCCACGAAAAAACAGGCTTAAACACCTCTCTGCCTTCTCCTGAAAGAACATATGTGTTTATCTGTTTCGCGCTTCTTAAATTTTCGTTGTAGAAATTGCCCTCGGAATCCAAAATTTCACCGTGGCTTATTTTTATTCTGTCGCCGCGATTTCCGCACAAGGAAATTTCCACATATCCCACCAAATTCTGCCCGAAGTCGATAACTCTTTCCCCCTTCGGGGTTTTTATAAAGCTTACGGGATAAATAATCTCCTTTTCCGCCACTTTTTCGCCCTCGTTCGGAACAAGCCTTGTATCAAATGAGGTGACCACAGCATTTCCCAAGCTTCTTATCTCCGCGGTTTTATCCGTTTCCTCGCCGTTGTAA
>CAZRUB010000208.1:0-2493 GCA_964603185.1 uncultured Ruminococcus sp. | reverse complement strand
ATATATATAAAATGGACTATTCCGATATGCTTGATTTTCACAAGGAGAAAAAATCCGAATGTACCATTGCCGTTTTGGACGTTCCCCTTTCCGAGGCTTCGCGTTTCGGAATAATGAACTTAAATTCCGACGGCAGTATATATGAGTTTGAGGAGAAGCCTGAAAATCCCAAAAGCACGAAGGCCTCCATGGGCATATATATATTTAACTGGAAAATGCTTCGCGAATATCTTATAGAGGATGAAGAAAACCCCGAATCCTCCAATGATTTCGGAAAAAACATAATTCCCAAAATGATTGATGACGGCAAGCGCTTGTTTGCTTACGGTTTTTCCGGATACTGGAAGGATGTGGGAACCATCGACAGCTTGTGGCAAGCCAACATGGATCTCTTAAATCCCGAAAGCGGCTTAAATTTAAAAGACCCCAAATTTAAGATTTACGCCCGAAACTATGCTCAGCCGTCAAGCTATATAGCCGACAGTGCGAAAATCGAAAATTCGTTTGTTGCGGAAGGGTGCGATATTAAGGGAACGGTTATAAATTCCATCATCTCGACCGGCTGCACCGTTGCGGAAAAGGCCGTTGTTAAGGACAGTGTTATAATGCCGGAAACCGTTATCCAAAAGGGCGCCGAGGTTAAATATTCCATAATAAGCGAGGGCGTTACAATCGGAAGAAACGCACGCATCGGCGGAGAAAAAGAATACTATCCCGAAAATAAATGGGGCATAGCCGTGGTAGGCAAGGGCAATATCATACCGGATAATGCCATCATAAACCCCGACCAAATAATATAATCAGCGGAGGGTGAATTACTATGAACATGGCCGGTATCATTTTTTCCAACCTTTTTGACGAAAACTTCGGAGTTCTCACAAAAAACCGAACGGTAGCATCGCTTCCCTTTGCCGGAAGATATCGTTTTATTGATTTTGTTCTTTCGAACATGTCAAATTCAAGCATAACCGATGTGGGAATTATCACAAAATCAAATTACAAATCTCTTATGGACCATCTCGGCTCCTGTGCCTCCTGGGATCTTGACAGAAAAAACGGCGGAGTATATCTCCTGCCTCCCTTTGCGGCAGGGCAAACAACGGTTTATCAGGGAAAGCTCGAAGCCCTGTATTCCGCATTTTCCTATCTGGAAAAGCAAAGCCGTGATTACGTCCTTTTGTCCGATTCCACCGTTATATGCAATATCGATTACGACGAAGCGCTTGATTATCATATCAAGTCCGGAAACGACATAACGGTTATTGCCGATAAGGTGAAGAAGGACCCGCTTTCCAACTACACCCTCGTTGTCGAAAAAAGCAAAAACACCATAACGGATATGTACGTTGACTATCCCTCGGTGAAAAACGGTTCATTTGCCTCCATGGGCATGTTTATAATGGAGCGCGAAAAGCTTATTTCGGTTATACGCGAAGCGGTTTCCCGCGGTAAAAAACGGCTTGAGCGTGATTTCATACAAGCCGAATGGAATGCGGGAAAGCTCTCGGTAGGCATTTTCGAATTTAAGGGACGTGTAATAAGAAACACCAGTATCTCATCATATTTTAAGAATAATCTTGAGCTTATAAGCGATTCGGAGCTTCGTCACGATATATTCAATCCCGCCCGTCCCATATACACAAAGGTTCGCGATGAGGTTCCCACTTATTACGGCAAAAGCTCCAAGGCCGATGAATGCTTGATTGCGGACGGTTGCCGTATTGAAGGAAGGCTTTCAAACGCCGTTGTTTTCCGTGATGTGAAAATCGGCGAAAACGCCGTTGTTAATAATTCCGTTATTATGCAGGGCGTTGTTATAGAGGACAACTGTGTGATAGAAAACGCGGTGATAGATAAGGATGCGGTTATAAGCAGCGGAACACATCTGCGCGGCGCACCCAACACGCCAATCATCATAGAAAAAGGAGAATCCGTATGAAAATTTTATATGCAGCAAGTGAGTCCGCTCCTTATATAAAGTCCGGCGGGCTTGGGGATGTTTTGGAAGCGCTTCCGAAAGCGCTTTCGGAAAATGACGATTATGAAGTGGGTGTGATTCTCCCCTTTTACAAAACCCTTAAAACGAATACGGCCTTCAAGCCGGAGTTTGTGACAAGCTTTTATATGCCTCTCGGCTGGAGAACATCATACGTAGGAATATTCCGTTTGAAAAAAGGGAAAATTACTTATTACTTCGTTGACAACGAATACTATTTCAATCGTGACGGCGGATATTACGGCCATTACGATGACGGTGAGCGCTTTGCCTATTTTTCAAAGGCCGTGCTGGAGGCTCTTCGTTATATCGGTTTTATGCCGGATATTATCCATTTGAACGACTGGCAAACCGCTTGTATACCCGTTTTTTACAAGGCCTTTTATGCCTCCATTCCCGAATATTCATCAATAAAAACCGTATTTACCATCCATAATATAGAGTACCAGGGCAAAATGCCGCTTGAGTTTCGCGAATCCATTATGGGGCTTTCGGAC
>CAZRUB010000207.1:0-2505 GCA_964603185.1 uncultured Ruminococcus sp. | reverse complement strand
CAATAACACTGTTATCTCTGTCATCGTTGGAAATCCACTTAAAGCCGTCCCATCCGCCTTCGTTATCGTAAAAGCACGGATTGTTAAGATAAAAGGCATTCAAATCGCGAACGTATGTCTGCATGGCCTTATGCATGGGGTAATCGAGCAAAAACCAATCAAGCTCCTTTTTGAAATCCCATTCGATAAACTGGGCAAATTCGGAGCCCATGAAAAGCAGCTTTTTCCCGGGATGTGCGGTCATATATCCGTAGAATGCGCGAAGGCTTGCGAATTTGTCCGAATATTCTCCCGGCATTTTGCCTATCATGGAGCATTTGCCGTGCACTACCTCATCATGGGAAATGGGAAGAACGAAATTCTCGGAAAAAGCATAGGTGAGTGAAAAGGTTAAGCTGTTATGAAGCCCCTTCCTGAAAAGCGGATCGGTGGACATATATGAAAGCATGTCATTCATCCAGCCCATATTCCATTTGAAATTAAAGCCCAGGCCGCCGTCATAACCGGGCTTTGTCACCATCGGAAACGCGGTGGATTCCTCGGCAATCATAAGAACGGAATGCCTTGCGGCAAAAGCGGCCTCATTCATTTTTCTTAAAAATTCTATCGCATCGAGGTTTTCGTTTCCGCCGTATTTGTTCGGACGCCATTCGCCGTTTTTCCTGCCGTAATCAAGGTACAGCATGGAGGCAACCGCATCAACTCTTATGCCGTCGATGTGATACTTTTCTATCCAGTAAACGATATTCGAAATAAGAAAAGACTTCACTTCGTTTTTTGAATAGTCGAAAATCCTCGTGTTCCAGTCGGGATGCTCGTTCATTAAAGGGTCGGACGATTCGTAGCAGCATGTGCCGTCAAATTCGAAAAGACCGTTCTCATCCTTTGGGAAATGCGCGCCCACCCAGTCGATAATAACGCCTATGCCGTTTTCGTGGCATTTGTTTACAAGATACATAAAATCATGCGGTGTGCCGTAGCGAGAGCTCGGCGCATAGTAGCCGGTGACCTGATATCCCCAGGAGGGGTCAAACGGATACTCGGATACGGGAAGCAGCTCAATATGAGTATAGTGCATTTTCTTTACATATTTTACGATGTCATCGGCAAACGCACGGTAAGAAAGATAGTTTCCGTCATCATATTTGCGCCACGAGCCTATATGTACCTCGTAGATATTTACAGGCTCTTCGGTCATGCTTTTGTTTTCCGATGCGGAAATATAATCGCGGTCAGTCCATTTGAAGCCGGATATATCAAAAACCTTGGAAGCATTTTCGGGTCTTGTGCACATATGATATCCGTAAGGGTCGCTTTTATAAACGGAGGAGCCGTCGCGACGTGTTATATAATATTTATAGGCATCGAATTTTTTTGCGTTTTTGCACGAAGCCTCGTAAACACCGCCTCCGATATGCTTCATGGGGATTGAATTAACATTCCATTCGTTGAAATCACCCGCAAGGAAAACGGCTGCGGCATTTGGGGCCCAAACCCTGAAAACATAACCGTCCCTCTGCTTGTGGCAGCCCATGAACTCATACGCGTCGGTGCATGTCCCGTTTGAGAACGCGGAAAGAAATTTTGTGTGCTCTTTTGCCATAGTGTCACCTCTTATGTTAAATATAAGTTTTTTTCCGTTGAAATATGTATACAAAAGCAAAATTTTATAATTAATATATATTTTTCTCCGATATATGATTTGACAACTGAAATTGTCATGATTTGGCTTTGCCGCCGGAGGTGTTGCCCTTTCGGATAGGCACACACCTCTTCCGTCTGTATTATACCATATATTGGATTTGTTTTCCAGTGTTTTTGTGAAAAAAATTAAAAAAAGTGCAAATACTTTGAAAAAGTATAGCACTTTTTATAAAATCAATCAAAAATAAGCTTGCTTTTTTCTATTACAATCGGAGCCTGTGTAATTACTTCAACGTTTTCCTTAAGGGTATTTATCGAAGGCTCGGACAAAAATTCGGCGGATATTTCGCCTTTGGGAGCATAAAGCTCAAAAATTTCAACGGTGTTTTCTTCCTTCAGAAGCTCGGACGGGACATAAAGCGTTTCCTGCGGCCCGATGCTCCAATAGCGGCCCAAATTAAAACCGTTTATACGGATAAAGCCTTTTGTTCCGCCGTTAATTCGTATAAAGGTATCGGCTTTGACATCTGCCGAAAAGCTTCCTTTATAAAAGGCGGGCATGTTTTCTTCGGGAGAGGTGCCGTAGGACAATGAGCTCAAATCCTCCATGGGGAGGGTATAAATTGTCCAGTCCAAAAGCATGGAGGGGTCGCGGTATACGGTGCCGCTTTCGCCGACTCTGTCCAAGCGGACACAGTGGGTTATGCCCTTGCGTTCGTAAATCATCTCGCTTCCGAAGTTTATGCGTCCCATATTTTCAACAAGAATGGAAAGCTTCATCCCTTCGCGCGGAACCTTGAAGGTTATGTAATCGTCCCTGTTGCGATACATGGAGCCTATATATTTGCCGTCTTTGTATAC
>CAZRUB010000206.1:0-2524 GCA_964603185.1 uncultured Ruminococcus sp. | reverse complement strand
TTTCCCTGTTACGCATAATTTCTTTTTTCGCTTTTGTGCTGTACTGCGCATAAAACTTATGCGTTACTTCAATGTTTTTGTGCCCCATGAGCTCCGCAACCATTTTAATATCAACGCCCTCCTCCAAAAGGGTGCAGGCAAAGGTACGTCTGAGCGCGTGCGGCCGCGTTTTATCCTTGTTTGTTATTCCCGCCGCCATGCAATATGTTTTTAAATTATGCTCCACGCTTGAAACGGTTAACCGTTCTCCGTTTCTGGACACAAAAAGAGCGGAGGTGACATAATTTTGTTGCTTGCGCCATTCGATATAAGATAAAAGCTCGTTTTCGACCTGAATCGGCATGAAAATTTCGTCTTCGCTTCCGCCTTTTCTTGTGACGGTAAAGGAAGATGTTTCAAAATCTACATCCGAAGCATCGAGATTAACCAGCTCCGAAACGCGAACACCTGTTCCTAAATAGGTGAGGTAAAGCGCAATATCGCGTGTTTTCCTGTTCAAATATTCGGTAAGCTGACGGCCCTTGAAGTACCTTTCACCGTTTAAGATAACATCCATAAGACGCATGGTTTCCTGAACGGTAAGAGGTTTTTTAATTTTTTGTACAAGCTTCTGCATATCAACCTTAAGAGTAATATTCTGCGAAATTTTATCTGTTTTATAAAGATACGAAAAAAGACTTCGCAGGGATGACATTTTACGGTTAATTCCGTAAGAGGAGTTTCTGTGGGTACGTGTGTAAATTTTTCCTTCGGCATCCTGATAGCTTAAGGTATATTGCTTGAGAAAGGATTTATATTCCAAAAGGTCATCAACGGTTATTTGCTCCATGTCATTTTCGGAAAAGTCCTCATAAGAGTCGTAAGGGAATTTTCCTGACTCAATCAGAAAATGAAGAAATATTTTTATATCCAGTGCAAAAGCAAGCTGGGTGTTGACCGAGTCACCGTCATAATAATAATCGATAAAGCGAAAAACAAAGTCCGGCAGTCCCGATAGATATTCTCGAAGCTTAAGTTGTTTGTCCGACATAAAAACCTCCCGATAGGGGCTTGAAAGGTCATTCCAATTCAGATAAATAGTTATTTATCTGAATTTAATTGTTTTTTCTCTCGCTTTCCCCTATTAATTTTTTGTTTTAAATTAGCTTATATATTTCTTCAGATAGCCGATTGACTTTTTTGTGTTGTTCAAAAGATTTTTACAGGTGTTAATTTCAATCGAAACGGATTTGTCGTAGCCTGCTTTCTTAAGCGTATTTGTAATTTCGGGGAAATCGATAATACCGCTTCCCAGCTCTAAGCTTTCGCAAGCATGTCCGTTCACCGAAACGCTCCCATTATCGGTCGGCGTTATATCCTTAAAATGAACATGCTTGATTTTGGCTTTATAGCGGTTTGCCGCTTCCGGTGCATCGATATCGTTAAACCAGAAATTTCCCGTATCCAATGTATAGTAAAGCTCGGGATTGTTCGAAAGCAGGTTATCGATATCCGTTAATGTCGCAAACGGACAACGCATGTTTGAAAAGTTTTCGACCACTGCGGTAATTTTATACGGCTTTGCAAGCGCACACACATCATTTAAGTATTCGGAAACGATTTTTGCGCGCTCTCCCCTTTCGGCATCGTCGGCGAAGGGCTTATCCGTTACCGGAACCGGCATAAAAACATCCGCGCCCATATAAGCACATAATTCAAGCTTTTTTTTCGTATCATCCTTAATGGAATTTAATATGTTTTCCCGCTCGAAATCAAAATTAAAAAGATGATATAAGCTTGATACACCTATTCCGAGGCTGTTGATAAACGGCAAAAGCTCCTCCGGCTTGTGCTTCGAAGGAAAGTCGGAATATAAATCCAGCATTTCCAAGCCTTCCTCGCGGAGGTCGGAAAGCATTTTGTCAAAATTGTCCGTTTCACCGGAATTCAAGGCGATGTCCAGCTGAACAAGAAATGTACTGATTTTCACTTTGAATCACCCACCAAGGCCTTAAGGTCGTTTGTTACAGCGGATGAAAGCTCCTCCGCCTCAGTATTTGACTTTGCCTTGGCTCCGACATAAATTTTAAGCTTGGGCTCCGTTCCTGACGGACGGAGGACTGCCCAAAGCCCACCCTCAAGCTCAAAGTAAAGAACATTGGATTTCGGCAGGGTTAATTCTTCCTCGGCGCCGGTTTCGAGGCTGTAGCGTATTCTTTTTTCATAATCTCTCAGTGCGATCACCTTAATGCCGGCAAGGGTTTTCGGAGGATTGCTTCGAACGCTTGCCATTGAGGCTTTGATTTCATCCGCACCCTTTAAGCCTTCGCGCACAATACTGTAAACGGCTTCCTTGTGCCAGCCGTATTTATTGTAAAGCTCATTTAAGGCATCGTAAAGCGTTTTGTTTTGCAGGCTGTAATATGCTGCCATTTCGGCTATCAGCATAGCCGCAACAACCCCGTCCTTATCACGGGCATGGATGCCCGCAAGATATCCGTAGCTTTCCTCAAAACCGAAAATGTAATGCATATCGCCGTTTTCT
>CAZRUB010000205.1:0-2524 GCA_964603185.1 uncultured Ruminococcus sp. | reverse complement strand
TTTGAGCACCGAAACGATGTATTCGTCATCGGGATCGTCACCGGTAGGCTCCGGCTCCTTATCGCCGAGGATTCTTATATAATATGAGCCGAGCGCCGATGCCAATTCAAGGTACTGGACTATTTCGTTTATATTGTCCGTTTCCTTTTCCATGTCCTTAAGGCAACAACCGGAGGATATGCACGGAACCTCCAAGGAAAGGCTTTTAAGCTTCTGAACGGTTTTTTCGATTTGCGACGGAACAAACGGCTTTGCGCGCACGGTAAAAATATCATCGCCGAGGCCGCGAAGCTCAATTCCGTTAAAGCCCATATCCTTTGCCATCGTGTATATATCCGCCCAGCTGAAATCCGGGCAGCCCAAGGTTGAAAATGCGGTTTTCATTATAAATCAAATCCCTTCGTTATCAATTCTCTTTAATGTAAATTATTTTATTAAGTCTTTCATGCTGTACAATCCGCTTTCCTTAGCGGATAGGAATACAGCCGCACGAAGGGCGCCGTCTGCAAACACACACCTGGACTGAGCCGTGTGCTTGATTTCCATAATTTCGTTTTCACCTGCAAAAATAACCTCATGCTCGCCGACAATACTGCCGCCTCGCACGGAGGAAATGCCGATTTCCTTTTTGTCGCGTTTCTTTCTTACCGAGTGCCTGTCATATATATATTCCATCGGCGAGGGGCTGACCTCACTGACGGAATCGGCAATCAAAAGCGCGGTTCCGCTGGGCGCGTCAAGCTTTTGATTGTGGTGCTTTTCGATGATTTCGATATCGTATGCGTCCTTAAGCACCGCCGCCGCGTTTTTCACAAGCTCAATCAAAAGATTTATGCCCAACGACATATTGGCCGAGTAAAACACCGCCGTTTTCTCCGAAGCCCTTTTGATTTCCTCCTTCTGCGCCTCACTTGCGCCGGTCGTCGCTATAACAACGGGCTTTTTTTGTTTAACGCAAAACTCCAAAAGCTCCGACATGCCGGAGGAATTGGAAAAATCGACTATAACGTCAAACTCCTCCTTGCACTCGGAAAGACTTTGATAAATCGGAAATTCGCTTTCGGCTCCGATAAATTTATCCACGCCGGCAGTAATTTTATATTCGTCCGAGCCTTGTGCCATGCGGGCAATTTCCCGCCCCATTTTTCCGTTCGCTCCGTTTAATAAAATTCTTACCATATGTATTTCTTCCTTTGATAAATTATTTTGTCCGATAAATTATTTTGTCCAATCGGTTATTTTGTCATATAAGGCCGTGTTTTGCGAGCGCTTTTTTCAGCACTTCAAGGTTTTTCTCCTCCATATCGCAAAGAGGAAGCCTCAACGGTCCCGCGTTAAAGCCCATCAGATTCAATGCGGTTTTGACGGGAATGGGATTAACCTCCGAGAAGAGAGCGCCGATTAAATCGAGCGCGCCCAGCTGAGCCGAAAGCGCTTCGGAATATCTGCCCTCAAGATAATCGTAAACCATATTGTGGGTATATTCCGGCATAACGTTGGATAAAACCGATATAACTCCTATTCCGCCCAGCGAAAGAATGGGCACGATCTGATCGTCGTTTCCGGAATAAATATCCAAGGCATCGCCGCACAGAGCCTTGATTTTCGCCACCTGGGAAATATCGCCGCTTGCTTCCTTGACCGCAACGATGTTTTCGATTTTCGAAAGCTCATAAAGGGTTTCCGGCGCAATGTTAACACCCGTTCTGGATTTTACCGAATATAAAATCATCGGGATATCCACCCGGGAGGCAACCTTCTCATAGTGAAGCTTAAGGCCCTTTTGCGTGCACTTGTTGTAGTAGGGGGTTACAAGCAGCAATGCGTCAGCACCCATTTTTTCGGCCTTTTTCGAAAGCTCGGCGCAATAAGCCGTATCGTTGCTTCCCGTTCCGCATATAACCGGGACGCGTCCCTTTGTATAATCGATTGCGAAGCGCATAGCCTCAATATGCTCCTCATCCGGCATTGTGGAGGGCTCCCCCGTAGTGCCGCACACTATCAGGGCATCCGTCTTATTTTCAATCTGGAAATCGATAAGCCTCGCGAAAGCGTCGTAATTCGTGGTACCGTTATCGTTAAACGGCGTTACAAGCGCAACACCGGCACCCTTAAAAACCGTTTTTTTCATCCTTTTTCCTCCTTAAATTCAAGAAAATTTCAATCGAACAAGCCCTTTGCCGCAAGAAGCTCCGCAAGGAGCACTCCTCCGCCGGCGGCGCCGCGCAACGTATTGTGCGAAAGAGAAACAAATTTATAATCGAAAATATTGTCCCTTCTCAAGCGACCGACCGAAACCGCCATGCCGCCCTCCAGCTCCCTTTCGGATTTAATCTGCGGCCTGTCGTCCTCCTTAAAATAATGAATAAATCGCTTCGGAGCGTGGGGAAGCGCCAGCCTCTGCGGCTCTCCCGAAAAGGCGTTCCACTCTCTTATAATTTCTTCCTCGGACGGCTTTTCCTTAAATTTAACGCTTACCGTTGCGAAATGACCGTCCGTCACCGGGACGCGAATGCACTGCGCG
>CAZRUB010000204.1:0-2555 GCA_964603185.1 uncultured Ruminococcus sp. | reverse complement strand
TCCGTCAATCCGCGCCTCCCTTGCTCCCACAACAGTGTAAACATCATTTTCTCCGCGAAGCTTAAGTATGTTTTTCTCCGCCTCATATACATACCTTACGCCGAGTGCCTCCGCCGCAAATTCCGCCGGCATATAAAGCTCTCCGTCGTATCTTACAGCTGACCTTGAAGTGTCGCAGTCGCAAAGAGATATTTTTTTACCCGAAATATATCCCGTATTTTTGCCTTCCTTGACAACGGCAACATCCGTCAAGTCCGCTCTCTCTTTTTCCCCCAAGTAAACCTCTTCCTTTTCGGAATATACGAAATTGAATCGGCCGAGCGGCGCTACCGAGCCTTCCGAATAAAAGCTCATAATATCGTTTTTCACATTATCCGCCCATTTAAACTCAATATCAACAGTTTCTTTATCTCCGATCAAGGCTCTTCTTTCAACGCTTATCGCCAAGCGGTTTTTTTGTACAAAATATACCGCCTCACCCGTTTTTTCGGTTTTGCCGTCCGCCAAAAGCCGCGACACGGTGCCCGCCTCGGGATAATTTATAACATAGTCATAGCCTTCCCAGCCTGTGGCATGATTTCTGTCGCTATCGACAAAAAGCTTCATCCAGTCACTTCCGCTCGCTTTTGTGATATCACTTGAGCATTCCGCATAAAAGTAAAGCTTTTCGCTGTCGCGCGATACCTTCGATTTCGTCACATTGTTCCTCCGTGTTTTGTTTTCGTAAAGAACATTGCCGTAGCCTATGGCCTCTCTGTCGTATTCCGATTTATATGAGTTAAACTCAGGTGCAACATCGTCCCAGGCGGAAAAATCGTAAATATCGATCGTTTTTTCCTCGCCCGCCGCCTCTCTTTTTTCCGTGCCCTTGAATTTTCTTACCGCGTCCACCAAAAGCGCATAATAATTATCCTGCATATCGCCCTTTGTCGGCTCCATATCGCGGCTTCTCTCGTTATCGTAGGTATCGGGAAAAGCATTGGGGATACCGCTCCACACTTGGTTTCTTCCGGCACTCCACTCGTTCCAGCCGTCAATAAACATGAGCTCGGGGTCAATCTCCAGCACGCGCTTTAGCTGCTCCGAAAAGAAATATCCGTATTTATAAGCGCCTTCTTTTTTATCCTGTCCCAAAACCGAGGTATAGCTTCGTCCCATGGCATATTTATCGTTCATAGCCGTTATTCCGTTCGTCACATACGAATGGTTTGCCGCAACCCCCACCGTCGCTTCTTCATACGTTCCGTCATCCTTTTTCGTATATCCGTTCTGAGGATACACCTCCAGCCATCCCCACTGGTTTTCCTTAACCTGACCTGTTTTATAGCTCGGCTGAGGCCCCCTGAATGTGAAAAAGCTTTTTATTTCTTCCATAAGCGCCTCGTCGTAAGGGTCACCCTCCTTCGCCTTAAGTGCTTCGGGATATGCGAGAATAAGCGGCTTTCCGTCCCAGTAAAACCACAGGTCGGACCATTTTCCGTCGGAATATGCACCGTAATAAATTCGTTTTAATATTTCCTTTATGTCATTTTCGTATTTGTCCGGGAAAAAGCTTGTCATAAAGCACACCTTCGGCACATTAAGGCCGCTCTCCCCGGCGTCGCGAAGCGCGGTGAAAAGCACCTGATACTGCCTCCTCCAGGATGAACGGTTGTTCGTTGTATCGAAGAAAAGCGCGTCCACGCCCGCCGCGGAAAGCATTTCCGCATGACGTCGGTATACCCAGTAGTCCGTTCCTCCGTAATACCCGAAAAGCGGCTCGTTCCAGTAATATTTCGTTGCGGAGGTCGGCCATACTTCATTGAAGTAATCGTATTCCGCCTCCGGATGTTGCGCTACAAACTCCGTAAGGTTCAGCGGTGAGGACGTTTCAAAGTCATGATGCCATGTCCAGTAAAACATGCCTACCTTTTTTCCTTCTCTGACGGGCCCCGTTTCCTCATATGTTGCGGCACATCTGCCGAGTGAGTCGGTCAGCGCCCATGTGCTTTCATGGTAATCCTTGATTTTTTCCTCGGAAACCGGCACGTATTTCTTGCTCTGATATTTCACGGTCGTAAATTCCACATTTTTTATCGAAACGCCGCTGCTTTTGTTGCTCGCAATACTGCTTTGCAGATAAACATTGTGCACTCCGACAGTGGATTTGACCGTTCCGCGAAACTCCTCCGCCTCACTCGGACAATGCCTGTCAATATCGACAAATCCGATCACGTCACCCGTGGGAGAATCAAGCCTGACCAATATACGGTCGCCGTCATATCCGCTCGTCATTTTATTTGTTGCGGTTATCTTTACCGAGCTTACGGCAGATAAATTCACGCCTTCACAACAAACATATGCGTAAGGCATGGTAAAAACAATATCGCTCTCCGATACCTTCGCATCAGCTCCGGCCGTCACAGCTCCCGGCGAAAAAACATTTGCCGCAGTTGTAACATTTATGTTGACCGAGAGCAGCAGTGCCAATACCGCCGAAACACTTTTTTTCATATACATCCCTGGTATAATGTAATTGACTCATCTAACGGTCGTTACATTATACCTTTCTCCTT
>CAZRUB010000203.1:0-2598 GCA_964603185.1 uncultured Ruminococcus sp. | reverse complement strand
GATTTTCTTCCCGCCTGCATAAGCTGGATATGGTCGATAACAATCAGGCCGAGCCCGTTTTCGGTTTGGGCAAGCCTTCTGCATTTTGCCCTTATTTCGCTTATCCCGATGCCCGGTGTATCATCGATGTAAATCGGTGCGCCGGACAACGTGCCGATTGCCTGTGCGATTCTGGCGCATTCGTCCACTCCAAGGTCACCGACCCTGTATTTACTGTTTTCCACAAGCGCCTCACTGCATATCATACGGTTAACTATTTGCTCCTTACTCATTTCAAGGTTGAATATCGCAACCGGAGCATGGGAATTAAGCGCGATATGCTGCGCCATATTAAGGGCAAAGGCCGTTTTTCCCATTGCGGGACGTGCGGCAACGAGTATAAGATCCGACTTTTGAAGCCCGGCAAGGATATTGTCCAAATCCGTAAAGCCTGTCGGAAGCCCGGCGATTTTTCCGCCCGCCTCCCTGAGCCTTTCCACATTGTCTATGGAATTGACCAGGATGTCCTTAATGTGCGTAAAGCCCATTGCGGTTCTGCCCTCGGAAATTTCGAAAATCTTTTGCTCCGCCCTGTCCAATATAACCTCGGCATCCTCCTCGGCATCGTAGCACATGGACGAAATTTCGTCCGCCGCCTCAATCAGCTTTCGCATATTGGAGGTTTTCGAAATTATGTTAAGATGCTGAGTCATATTCTCGGTCGTGACAACCGACATTGCCAACTTTGTAAGATAATTAAGCCCGCCTACCGCCTCAAGCTTGGAGCCCAGTGCGGCCGATACGGTTACTATATCCACGGGCTGACCCGTATCGAAAAGCGTTTTCACCGCATCGAACAAAATTCGGTGCGGCTCCGTGTAAAAGTCATCCGTTTTCACGCGGGTAAAGGCCTCCGCCAAGGCCTTTGAATTTGTAAGCATACACCCTAAAACCGCCTGCTCGGCGCCCATATTGTAGGGTACCTGTCTCCCCTCCATCAAATCACCTCATAATCAGCCTGCAGCGGTAACATTCACCTTGATTTTCGCGGTTATGGAAGGATAAACCTTAACCTCAACCTCCGTTATTCCGGTGTGCTTTATACCGTCCGGCAGTGAAAATTTCTTTTTATCAATCACAACATGATGCTGCATTTTAAGCGCCTCGGCAACATCCGACGCGGTAACGGAGCCGAAAAGCTTTCCGTTCTCTCCCGCCTTTGCCGAAAGCAGGACGGTAACGCCCTCGATTTTGGCCGCCGTTTCCTTCGCCGCCGCAACCTCATTGTTATGATGAAACTCCGCCGCCTCCTTCTGACCCTTAAGGTCATTCAGCGCGCCGGTGCTCGCTTCCTTGGCAAGCCCTCTGGGCAGAAGAAAATTCCTTGCATATCCGTCGCTTACGTTAATTATATCGCCCTTTTTCCCCTGCGACTTAACATCCTTCATCAGTACCACTTTCATTTTTATCAATTCCTTTCTCGGAAGCTTTTTCCACGCTACCTTGTTTTTTTACAAACGGGCTTACAATGCCTAAGAGAACCGGGACACCGCCGCCCGACATAAATGCAATCACAACGGCCAAAAGAAACGCCGGAAAGCCGTGCTTTATAAACCTTTTCAAAATCCTTGTCGTTGCCGCAAGGCCGAAGCCGAAAAATATTACGGCGTTAAAATAAAACGCATTTAAGAGCACATAAGAAGCCGTGCCTTGCCTGATGAAATACGCCGCGACGCAAACAAGAACCGCCGCCAAGGAAAAGCTCCTGTCCGCGCAAATTTCACCGACGGGGCGAACCTTCGGGATTTTTCCGCCCGTGCGCCGCACGATAGTCGTAATAAGCGCGGCCGTTAAAAAGGCAAAAACCAATGCGGAGCTTAAAATAAGCACCGGTATCATGTTTCCCGCAAGAGCCACAATACCCACGGACGCATCGGGCGCCGACGTGTCAAAGCCCATCGCCTCCAGCCGATAAATAAGCAGCTTCGAAATGTCGACAAGCATCATCGACCTTATGGTTGTGTGCGCCATTACCGACTCATAATAGTAATAAAGCGTAAGCATTACGCCGCGGGACAACGTCCCCGCCGAAACAATATGCGAAAGCGATCGCCCTTTCTTCAGCGCAATTGTCATTGTCAGCGCAGGAACGATAAACGCAAACGCCCGAATCACGCCCGATACCGAATCCATACTGAGCAGGGCAAATTCGAATATGCACAAAACCCCCTCCGCCACGGTTATCCCGACGGGGAAAAGCAGTGCCGAAACAGAGAAAAGCGCCGCGCACACAATTGTCATTAATTCCGAATCGTAAATCGCCGTCAGCATAGCCAGCGTTGCCAACGTCCATATATACCTTGTTACTGCCTTGTTCAAACCGAAAATCTCCTTAAAAAAAACACTTTTGCATTATATTATTATATTGTACCACATTTTTCCCTTCTTGTCAAAGCCTTATTGCCGAATTTAGGTAAACAAACGGTAAACAATTTGTATCGCCTAAGCGAGCCCGAAGAGAAAACAACGCATAATGAATAAGTAACAAAGTCAGCCGATGGGACGACAAAAAAGCCCCCGAAATATCGGGGGCCTCAGAAGCCTTTTTTTAATCAGCCG
>CAZRUB010000202.1:0-2613 GCA_964603185.1 uncultured Ruminococcus sp. | reverse complement strand
GATATCCGCGCCGTTCTTTCAAAAAAGTATTTTACTCCGATTGTATCGCCTACTCAATAAAGCTGCTATTTTTTCATTTTATCCCTCTTTCATAAATTAAGTAACTGCTTTTTTCTTCTCCACAAATTCCTCTTGTGTGATAATGCTATTATCAAGCAATTCATTGATTTTTTCAGTTAATCTGCATTGCTTGATATTGTTTCGTTATGTTGAACGATATTTTGACTATTTTGAATTTGCGACAATAACTTTGTGATTTCAGAAAATACATCTTCACGGTTTTCTATCAGCCACAGTCTAATCACTCCCGATGATGTTGCTACGGTAAGACTTTTGAACAAACCTTGCCTAACACAAGATATTTGGTTTAGAGGTAAATCTACTTTTATTCCGAACAATATTTTACCTGATACCCTTTTGTCAGATACAAGAATTTCGCAATTTTTCATCATCCAATTACTTAATATGGCAGAAAAAATAAATAATGCGGATGCAATGAAAGAAATTATCATAGTTGTAATACATTGTGTACTATAATAATCCATTAGTTGATAGGGAAGATTATTATAAAAATTTAGCCACCACAATCCGATTATTGCAGATACTATTGCTAAAATCGAAAAAATAACTATCGGTATATTGGTTTCTAATGTTTTGCTCTTAATTATTGTTTTTTCATTCATAACTTTTCTCTCCTCATTTTCTTTTTTCATTAAAACTTTTTCTCAACGACTTCCGGAAAATAACCGTACCTGTTTGCTTCTCTTGCCAAAGCAGGATCTTTTATCATGTATTTTTTCTTTCGGCAAAGGAATGTCTGTCCTTTTTTCTTATTAAGCATATCAGTCAATTCAAAATCTTTTCCTTACTGGAAAAGGTATTCTAATGCTCTTAAATCCGGAGGTTTACCCATTTTCAAAAACTCCTTTCGTGAAAAATTCTCCATTTGTCGATCGGCAACACAGAAAACTCCTTTCTTAATTCTCACGCAAAATTAAAAAATGCGTGGTATAAAATCCTATACCACGCACAAAAACGCGGCTTAGAATTTAGGTTACCACACACTAATATTCTAAATTTGTATATCACAAACAAATAACATTAAGCCTACGTTTTTAACATAAACAAAAATTTGTTTGTGATAGAAAAACAGAATAGCAAAATAAAGATATTCTCCGGAATATCTTGAAATCAATATTAAAATATTAGCATGTGGTAGTTAAATTATACCACACTTCTTTTTAAATTACAATACTTTTATTTCATAATTATTTAATTAACGAAAAATCCTTCTCAAAAGGATTGCCAAACCGCAATTTCATTCAGATGCACTTTGTAAAAGCAATTGTGGTATAATATAGACGGAAAAGGTGTGTGCCTAAAGGCAACACCTCCGGCGGCAAAGCCGCCTTGGGCACTTTCGTGCCCCATCTGCCTTGACGGCCTCACAAACACGAAGCTTTGCGTTGCCGCTACGTCCTTCGCACATAATATGTTGCTTGACGGCTTCGCACAAATGAAATTGCGCGCAAGCATTTTTGATTTACAGACTGTGATACACAACTGTTTGCTTTAACACAAAAATACAGGATGAGATGTTTACACTCATCCTGTATTTTTTATACTGCTTTATAAAGCCCTGCACAAAAGGACGGATTTTATTGTTTTTATATACCGAAGGTATCCTTAAGATATTTTCTGCTGATTTCAACCGCTTCAAGAGGAGGTCTGTCCGCAGACTCGTCCTGCTCTACAATAACGGTATGAGCGTTTGCTCTCTCAGCGGCTTCCAAAATGCTCTTAAAGTCATTTCTGCCCATGCCGAGAGGAACAAGCTTAAACTCATTTTCGGACCTATTATCGGTCTTGATTTCGTTTCCGTCACCGTCAATAAGTGCGTACGCCGGGCCGCCCGCAAGGTGCTTGCACGAAAAATCCTTAAGGTGAATAACGTCCACTCTGTCGGCATATTTATCAATATACTCAGCCGGGTCATATCCCGCATAGCGAACCCAGCAGGTATCAAACTGCGGATTTACAACCTCAGAGGGAAGCTCCTCATAAAGATAATCGATTATGCACCTTCCGTTAATCTGTTTAAACTCAAAATCATGGTTATGATAAAGAGTTTTCATACCGCGGGAACGAACCGCCTCGCTGTATTCCTTGAATTTCTTGATTGTTTCCTCCCACTCGGGCGTTTCGTATTGAAGCTTTGCCGCTTCCCACCAGGGAATAACCGCATATTCTATGCCGAGCTCCGCCATATAATCGATTATTCCGTAGCCGCTTTCGAAGAAGGGTGCCGGCCCCTGGTGCACAGAAATGCACTTAAGACCGTACTTATCCATTATTTCCTTCACTTCCGCGGCACTTTTGCCGAAAAATCCTGCAAACTCCACATATTCATAGCCCATTTCGGCAACCTTTTTGAGCGTCCCCTCAAAATCCTGAGCAAGCTCATTTCTTACCGAATAAAGCTGAAGACCGACATTAAACTTTTTCATTTCGGATTTTCCTCCTTATATTTCGGGAATTTCAATCTTGATTTCGTGACCTGCCTTCGCGGATTTAACAATACCGTCGATAATAGCCTGGTTGATGATTATTTCT
>CAZRUB010000201.1:0-2682 GCA_964603185.1 uncultured Ruminococcus sp. | reverse complement strand
GCCCGTGGCTCCCTTGTGTAAAGGGAGCTGTCACCGAAGGTGACTGAGGGATTGCCCTTTCCATCTCCGCGCCCTTCGCCTTCCAATTCCGATAAAGCGTCAATAATCGCCCGGCGCGCATTTTTGTATGCCGAAATAAGCTCATCGTTTACACCCTTAAATGCATTGATCAGCCTGTCGACCATGTCTAAAAGCACTTCACCTACGCTTCGCCTGTCACCTATAATTTTGTGCAGCGTTTTTCTGTCCGCGTTCGCTATCGCCTCTCCGATGAATTCCGCAACAATTTCTTCTCTTGCGGCCTCGCCCGAAAGCGTTATTCCGCTTTTTTCGTATTCGGCCGTCTTTTCTTTTACCGCTTCGGCCGTTAAAAGCTCCTCGGGCACACTTTCATAAAGCGTATTAAATGCCTCTTTGCTCTCTTCGAACATTAAATGCACCGCCTCGTGTACCGCGAAATAACGCGTCAAAGCCTCACCCTTAAGACCCTTGTGCTTCGCCGTGTGCGATATGTATGCCGTCCGCTCCTTTATGTCTGTCTGTCCGCCGACTCTTTGCCCCGCTTCGTTCCTCACCGTATCGGAAATATAAAGCTTCGCGCCCAAGCGGCGGTATAACGCATTTATCGTGCGCACCGTCGTTTTTGAAAGCTCGGAAGCCTTCAACCCCGTTACCCTGTCCTTCATTGCAAGCCCGTTTTCCCGCTTTGCGTTTTTAAGCTCGTTTTTGCCGACGCTCCAAGCTCTTGCCTTCTCTTCATCGGTGAAAACGCCGCCAACGTAAGGCGCGGAATATATTTTTTCAATGCCTTCGCCCGTTTTCCCCAAAAGAAAATAATATTTCGCCTCGTCAAGGTTCTCCTTTTTCGTGCCATGGAAAAGCTCCTCACGTGTTAAAACCTTCTTGACATTCTCACTCTTTTGTGATATATTGTCCTTAACGTTGAGACCAGCATTTAGACCTATTTTAGAGCTTGCTCCAGTAGGTCCGGTCTCAACGTTTGCTTTGGTGTATACTCTGTGTACCCAAAGCTTATTTTTTTGCGGAGATTTACGATTATCTCCGCTCTCTCTTTCCAAGCGCTCGTTATCCTTCGAAAGCACATCCGAAAGCTTTTCGGAATCTCGCCTTTCGTATTTGCCCTTTGTGTACGCCAAAAAGGCCTCATCCTCGCCGATGAAGTCCGTAATCTCCTTTCCGACGCTTTCTTTTACATCCTCAAAGGTCATGCTGCTGCTTTTTCCCGCAACATAAAAGTCACGCTTAAGGTTTTCCTTTGCGCTTTTTTCGTTTGCCGCACCCGCAAGAAGGGAAAGCCGCCCCCAGTCCTCGGCACTCACGTCCTTGCCTTCCTCTTGCGCCTTTATTATCTTGTCCCGAAGTGCTTTAACTCTCTTATCCGCGTTTCCCGCTTCATCCGTCACACCCTCCGCGGCCGTAAGCACGGTATCCTCAAGCCCGTTTCGGATGATACTTCTGCCCTCGGCTCTTGATTGCACCTTGTTCGAAGCGGCGGAATAAAGCCCCTGCGTCACCGTACCTGCCGTTAAATGCCCGACGGAAAAGAATATTCCGCCCTTAACGCCGCCCTTGGCGCTTTCCCACCGCTCCCCCTTCTCCTCATCGGTATAATCTCTGGTAAAAGCCCGTGAAGCAAGCTTGAAAACGTTCTCGCCTTCCGTGCTTTTTCTTTCCTTGCTTTCCTCCGCCGCGTCCGCGTTTGCCATGGTGACGGAGCTTTGAAACCACTCCTCCGCTCCCTCGCCCAAAACATCTATGGTAAAAGCACCCACGGCCGAAGCGGCTTTTAATATTGTTTTAACTCCCGATTCCGAAAGGCCAAGCTTTAAAAGCGCACTTGCCGCCGCTTTTGCGGGCGCGCCGACTACGCCCTTTGCGAGCTTGGTTGCCGCGGTTTTCGCCAAGGCCTTGCCGACTCCGAAGGCCATAATGTCCAAAACCGCATCGCCCGATTCTATTAATGCGTTAATAAAGCCCTCGTTTGCCGAAAGCTTCTTGGCGTCCTCAAAGCTTAATCCCATGTCCGTCAGCGTAATCATTGCCTCGCCGCGCATAATTTCATATCCGCTCTTTGCACTAGCCGTAACATACAGGCCCTTAAGCACATATCCTATCGGCACACCAAGCAAAACCGCCGCCGCGGCAATCGGGGCTAATTTTGCGCCCTCTTTGAGTGTGTCTATCTGCTGCGGTAAATTCTGTATGCCGTTCGCCGCAACGTTCAAAAGCAAATTGTCGGGGTTTATGTCATCGTAATTCTGCGTTGCCACACCTTCGGACAACTCTTGAAACTTCTTCGCAATCTCATAATAGCGCGCGTCGCCCGTCTTTGCATAAAGCGAGCCCATTTTATCCGCGGTAATTCCCAAGCTTCCCGTTGAGTAATTCGCCGAAATAAAACCCTTGTCGCGGTAAACGGGCACCGTAACCGCTTCATCTCCGAAACCGCGCTTTTCATATTCCAAAATATTCTTTTCTTCGGCTCTTTTAAGCTTGTCCGCCGCATTTTCGTATTCCGATGCATTATCCAAATTCTCGCGAAGCCACGATAAAAAATATTTATCCTCATCGGAAATAATGCTTGTTCCGTGATTGCTCATGGGTATTTCAAGCGCATTTGCCATGTTAAAAAGTGCGTTTCTTTTTTCATTCACCCCTTTA
>CAZRUB010000200.1:0-2690 GCA_964603185.1 uncultured Ruminococcus sp. | reverse complement strand
ATCTCCGCGTGCAACCATAATTCCGTCAGCCGCCTTTAATATATCGTCCATATTTTTAACGCCGTCACGGTTTTCGATTTTCGCTATTATTTTAATATGCTTTCCGCCGTTATCCTCAAGAATCTTTCTTATTTCGAAAACGTCATATGCGCTCCTCACAAACGATGCGGCAATAAAGTCAACTCCCTGCTCGATTCCGAAAAGCAAATCCTTCCTGTCCTTTTCGCTGACATAGGGCATGTTAATCGTCGTATCCGGAAGGTTAACCCCCTTGGAATTGCTTATCTCCGCGTCGTTATCGGCAATACATATTATTTTTTCATCCTTGATATCAACAACCTCAAGCTTCAAAAGGCCGTCGTCAATCAAAATTTCATTACCCTTTTTTATTTCGCACGGAAGATTTTTATAGCTTATGGAAACAATTTCGTCTGTTCCCTCCACTTCCTCCGTCGTAAGCGTGAACCTCTGCCCCGCCTTAACCTTCACCCTTCCGTTTTTGAATTTCCCTATTCGGATTTCGGGTCCCTTCGTGTCAAGCATTATCGGAATGAAGCGATGAAGCTTTTCCCTGACCTCCTTAACCTCGTCCATACGCATCTTGTGGTCCTCGTATGTTCCGTGCGAAAAGTTCAGGCGCGCCACATCCATGCCGCTTTTAATCATTTCCGCCAGCACCTGGGGATTATCCGTTGCCGGCCCAATGGTGCATATGATTTTGGTTTTTCTTATGTTCATAAAAACACCCCGTTCATAAGATTTAAAAGATTGTTAAAAATTAAACGGCGAAACGTACAAAGCCGTTCCGCCGCCCCATTAATATCCGCTTCCGATTATGACCTTATGCGCTTCATCCTTTTCCGTTTGAGGAATTAAAATTTCAAAAGCGTTGGCTTCGCCCTCGGCAGCCTTTGTTACCGGTCTTATTCTCACAAGTATTCCTGCTTCCTGCAAAAGAGCCCTTAAATTGTCCGCTGCCTCACGGCTTTGAGCCATATATATAACTGTCCACATAGCTTATACCTCCGCATCACGGTTAATCGCAATATACATTATATAACAAAGCTTCAAAAAAATCAAGCTTTTTCGTTAATTTCGGCTCCGAAATGCGAAATTTCCGTTTTAAGCTCTTCGTTCGGTTCGACCGAAAGCACCGTTGTTATAAGCCTTTCTCCGTGTTTTATAACCAGCCGGTGCATACCCGGATGCCTTAAAACTACGGGACGGATTTTGTCCAAAATTCCCAAATCCTTCACGGACAGCACCGCCTCCTCCTCGGGCTTCGACGAAAGCTCGAATATTTTTTCCGCCACAAGCTCCGCCGTTCCGTCATCGCGGTAATTTATTCTGCCGGTAACGGAAAGCGCCTTATCCTCGCACATAAGCTCGGAATACTCGGCAAAAAGCTTCGGAAATACAATAATGCGCAATGCTCCCGTCATATCCTCAAGCGTCAAAAACGCCATCATCTGTCCTGACTTGGTAAGCTTTTCCTTCTTCTCCTCCAAAATTCCGCACACCGTAACCGACGCCCCGTCAACCACGGAAACGCCGGAATACTCACCGTTTGCAAAGCTTTGGGCACATTCTCTTATAATTCCCAGCTCAACCGCCGAAAGACGCTTTACGGCTTTCGAATATTCCGAAAGCGGGTGTCCCGTCAAATATATTCCCGCCGATTCTTTTTCCATTGCAAGCCGCATTTTCTGAGGGCAGTCCGGAATATTCGGGAAATTATCGGCCCTGCTGTCCTCATCGCTTTCGCCGAAAAGATCCATCTGCCCCTCCAAGTTGTTTTTAATATCCTTGGAGGCACCCGAAAGCGCCGCCTCGTAAACCGCAAGAAGCTGCATTCTGTTTGCACCCAAAAAGTCAAATGCCCCGCATTTTATAAGTCCTTCAAGCGTACGCTTATTCACATCCGCCGCCCGCATTCTCACGCAAAAATCGTTGAGAGATTTAAATTTTCCGTTTTCCTCACGTTCCGTCACAATGCTTTTAACAACGCCGCGTCCCACATTTTTCACGGCCGAAAGCGAAAACCTTATTCCGCCGTTCTCAACCGAAAAGGCATCACCGCTTTCGTTAACATCGGGAGGCAAAAGCTTTATTCCGCAAAGAGAGCAGTAGTTTATATAAAGCGAAACCTTATCCGCATTCCCCTGCTCGCTCGTAAGCATTGCCGCCATAAACTCCGTGGGATAAAAATGCTTAAGATATGCCGTTTGATAAGCGACCAAGGCATAAACCGTGGCATGGGATTTGTTAAAGGCGTATTTCGCGAAATCGATCATCTCGTCGAAAATTTCGCCGGCCGCTTCTTCGTCAACTCCGCGGCTTACCGCTCCGGGAACATTATCCTCCTTTGACCCGTAAATGAAGTTGCGCCTTTCCTTTTCCATGACGTCCATTTTCTTTTTGCTCATTGCGCGCCTTACAAGGTCGGCACGTCCCAAGCTGTAGCCGCCCAATGAACGCACAATCTGCATAACCTGCTCCTGGTATACGATGCACCCGTAGGTCATTGAAAGTATCGGCTCCAAAAGCTCGCTTTTATACTTAATGTTTTCGGCATTTTTCTTGTTTTTTATGTATCGCGGTATAAAATCCATCGGACCCGGACGATAAAGCGCGATTCCCGCAATAATATCCTCCATGCACTCGGGGCAAAGCTCCTTCATAAACGAAGT
>CAZRUB010000199.1:0-2694 GCA_964603185.1 uncultured Ruminococcus sp. | reverse complement strand
CATTCTGCCTAATTGCTCTCATTCTCTTTCTCCTTTGCTGCCGGACAGCTTGTATCTCAGAATATCATAAAAATTCTTTTTTTCAAGGCAAATCAGCCGCGCCGCGGTTGAAGCCCTCTTAAAAACGACCTCATCCCCGGGAAGAAGCCCCGTGATATTCTGTCCGTCCGCGGTTAACACACCCTCATTGCCCGACTCGGAGGTCAGCACCAGCTTGATAATCGCATCCGCCGAGGCTATCAGCGGCCTTATATGTATCGAATGCGGGCATACGGGGGTTGAAATTATCACCTGCATATCAGGCGGAGCAACCGGGCCGCCCGCGGAAAGCGAATATGCGGTGGAGCCTGTGGGCGTGGCAATGATGACACCGTCACCCACAAAATCATATACCTTGCTTCCGTCAAAATATTCTTCAAGTGAAATCATTCTTCCGCACCGCGACAAAACGCCGTCGTTCAACGCTTCCGAGCGGGCTGTAACCCTTCCGTCCCGTACAACCGAAATATCCAGCATCATGCGCTCTTCAACCGTATAATCGCCTTTTATGACACGCTCGGCGGCATACATCGCATTATCCTTTTCGACTGCGGTCATATAGCCGATGGTTCCGAAATTGATTCCCAAAAGCGGCGCACCCGAAAACCTTCTTGCCGCGCGAAGCATGGTTCCGTCCCCGCCGAGCACGATTACCGCCGATGCCGAAGGGCTTTCGTTCTCACGGCATAAAAAGCATTCCTCGGGAAATGTGTCCGCTATTCGGCGCGCAAGCTCAAGTGCGCCCCGCTTTTTTGTATTAGCAAGTACCGCAATGCGTTCCATCGGTTTATGCCTTCTCTCCGTCCTCTTTTTCGTTTGCCTTGACATCTGGCTTTGTCTGCTCGGACTTTATGCCCACCACCTTAACGTCCACCTTCTCAACGCCAAAGCCCGTCATCTCCTCAACGGAGCTTTTAACGTTCTCCTGCACGGCCGCGGCAACATCCGTTATTCTCACTCCGTACTTAACCGTAAGCTGAATTTCTATCGAAACCGAAGCCTCACCCATAGTGATTTTGATGCCCTTGGCGTTGTTCTTTTTACCGCTTATGATTTCCGTCCAATTTGCCGCAAGGCTTCCCGTTCCGACGGAATAAACTCCTTCGGTTTCGGATGCGGCAACACCCGTTATTACCGCAACGACCTCATCCGATATTTTAACACTGTCCTTTTTAGCTTCCGTTATTTCTTTTTCTTCCATAGTGTAAGCCTCCTTTTTTTACTATTATACATAATACTCGGGGAATTATCAAGTATAATTATAAATCTTTTTGCATAAAAAATCAAGTATTTAAACTATCGAACGATGAAATACGATGAAATTAATCCGTAAGCGAATAAAAAAAACGCCCCTTTTTGTCCGCTCCCACAGTCCAGTAGCCGTTTATGTACCGTGCGCACTCCGCAATATGCAAAAACGGGTTTTTGCTTTTATCCGCCGAGGGAATCGCAACGGCCCTTTTTTCGCCGTTCCTTCCGAAGTAATAATACCCCGCCTCGTTAATGCGCCCTATAACCGCAATATTTTCGAATATATGCCTTATCATAGGGCAGCTCTCCGCAAAGGAGCCGTCCTCGATTTTTTCCCAGCCGAAGCCGTCCGCATACCCCAAGGGGGACCCTTTGCCGCCCTCGCCCTCGGACTTCTTTTTCATATCCGCGGGCACCGACGAGGATAAAACAGAGCCGTAAATAATCGGCTCATCGTCCTTGAAGAGCACCACCGAATCGATTTTCTTTACGTTTTCCGCCGAAAGCTCAAAGCTTTTGGCAAACCCGCCCCTAAGCTGACCGGCATCGATTTTTTCTTTCCCGCACAGAAAAAACAAATCCAGCTCCTCATCCGTTCCGGAAAGGCTTACGGTAACCGTATTGTCCGCAAGCGAAGCCACTCCGCGCCCGTTAAACTGCCCCACGGGCTGCAAAATTATATATCTTTTTGACATATAGCACCACCCCTTCGTAATATACTATGCAATGTGAGCCTTTCTATGTCAAAACGAAAGAAAATAAAAGTATTCAAAAGAATTCGGAAGTATTATGGAGCTATTTTTGATTTTTCCCAGTTTTTAGCCTTTTACCGCATTTGCCTTATATATCCTTTTTGAGTAATATATACCTTGTTAGCACTCAAAGCTTCAGAGTGCTAAATTAAACAAATTGGAGGTTGTCATTATGAATATCAAACCATTGGCAGACAGAATAGTTGTTAAAATGACCGAAGCCGAGGAAACAACGAAAAGCGGTATCATTCTCACCGCAGGCGCAAAGGAAAAGCCCCAGGTTGCTGAGGTTGTTGCCGTAGGCCCCGGCGCTTTCGAAAACGGAAGCCGCGTTGAAATGGAGGTTAAGGTCGGCGATAAAATAATCGTAAGCAAATATTCCGGCACGGAAGTAAAATTTGACGGCGAAGAGTACACGATCTTAAAGCAGAGCGAAGTTCTCGCCGTAGTTGAATAATTTAAGGAGGAAGCTTAAAATGGCTAAACAGATTATTTATGGCGAGGATGCCAGAAAAGCCCTTGAAAAAGGCATAAACACTCTTGCAGATACAGTTAAAATCACACTCGGTCCCAAGGGCAGAAACGTTGTTTTGGATAAAAAGTTCGGTGCTCCGTTAATCACCAACGACGGTGTTACCATCGCAAAGGAGAT
>CAZRUB010000198.1:0-2710 GCA_964603185.1 uncultured Ruminococcus sp. | reverse complement strand
TTCTTCCCCCCGATTGTAACCGGCCCGATTATTATTGCCATCGGATTGACATTGTCGTCCTCGGCAATTTCAAACTGCAACGAAAACTGGTGGATTGCCCTTGTTGCAATTGCGGTAATTATCGTGTGCAACATCTGGGGCAAGGGCATGATTAAAATCATTCCCATACTCATGGGCGTTATCGTTTCTTACATAGTTGCACTTGCTGTCGGTGATGTTGACTTTACCGCTGTTAAGGAGGCTGCTTGGTTCGGCATTCCCATTATTTGGGACAATACCGCATTTTCGTTAATCGGCAAGGCGGACACGGACATTTCGCTTATTATCACCTCGATAATTACAATTATGCCCATCGCCCTTGCGACGATGATTGAGCATATCGGCGATATCTGCGCCATAAGCTCCACGGTTGACAGAAACTATATCGAAAAGCCGGGCCTTCACAGAACCCTTACGGGTGACGGTCTTGCAACTGCTGTGGCGGCACTCTTCGGCGGCCCCGCAAACACAACCTACGGTGAAAATACGGGCGTTTTGGCACTTTCCAAGGTTTATGACCCAAGGGTTATCCGCCTTGCGGCTGTTTTTGCGGCGGTGCTTTCGTTCTCGCCCAAGTTTGCAGCACTTATAAACTCGATGCCCTCATCGGTTGTCGGCGGCGTTTCGCTTGTGCTCTACGGTATGATTTCCGCGGTCGGCGTCAGAAACGTTGTTGAAAACAAGGTTGATTTCACAAAATCCAGAAACGTGCTTATTGCGGCACTTATCCTGGTTCTTTCCATCGGTATTAACTACAGTGAGGCGGGCGCGGTAGTGTTCAATATCGGAAACGCAACAATTTCGCTTTCCGGTCTTGCGGTTGCCGCAATTGTCGGAATTATATTAAACGCTGTCCTTCCCGGTAAGGATTACGAATTCGGAAAAGATTTGCAGGGCGACACTGCGGTTGACTTTGAATTAAAATAAAAAGACTTAATAAAAGCCGCCCGTTTGATAACGGGCGGCTTTTTGCTTTGAAAAGCAAAATCGGAGGTGAAAAAATGAAGCTTAAATCAAAATTATATGACGCTGCGGATATATCGCGGAGCATAAAGCGAATGGCGCACGAAATACTGGAAAACACGGACTCGGCGGATAAGCTTTGCCTTATCGGGATAAAAACCCGCGGTGTTCCGCTTGCGAAAAGACTGTCGGACTTTATCGAAAAAATCGAAGGGGTGCGGGTGCCTGTCGGCATTCTTGACGTAACGCTTTACCGCGATGATAAAAGACTCGCCGAGGGTGAGAATGCGGTCGTCACCGAAAGCCTTATCGATTTTGATATTACGGGAAAAGAGGTTGTGCTCACCGACGACGTTATCTATACGGGCAGAACGGCGCGCGCGGCGCTGGAGGCGCTTATAAAATACGGAAGACCGGAAAAAATCAAGCTTGCCGCAATCGTGGACAGGGGACATAGGGAGCTTCCCATAAGGCCGGACTTTGTGGGCAAAAACGTTCCCACCTCCCGAAACGAAATAATCAAGGTTTCCCTGGAGGAAACGGACGGCAGGGACGAAATCGATATTTACGAAAGCTGAAAACGAAGCCTTCTCTCTTAATAAAAAGGGAGAAGGCTTTTTTTCGCGCATGCACGCCCGCGCAAATGTGCGCGCGTTGCAAAGGACGGGTGACCACACAGGGTCACCCCTACGGAGCACGAGCTAAAGGCGGTGCAACCCGTAGGGAACGGCCCGAAGTGCCGTTTCGCGCGACTTTCCCTAAAGGGTCGACATGTCGCATAAAAATTATATTTTGATGCAAAATAACGGTGGTTGACTTTTTAGCGTAATTATGCTAAAATAAATCCAAGGAGTGATTTATATGAATACAATAAGACCGGTTTCGGATTTACGAAATAATTTTGCCGAAATATCAAAAACGGTGCACGAAAGCGGGCAGCCCGTATTTTTGACCAAAAACGGGTTTGGCGATATGGTTGTATTGAGTATGGAAGCCTATGAAAATATGCAGTTTGAAAGCGAGGTATATTTTAAATTGCGGGAAGCTGAGCGGGAAGCGGAAAAAAATTCGGTGAGATATTCCTCCAAGGATGTCTTGAAGGCACTGAAAAATGCGGCGGGGGAGCAAAATGTATAAGCTTGAATATCTCCGTGCCGCACTTGATGATATGCTCGGCATTGTCGGATATATCGGCCGCGAATTGAAGAACCCGATTGCGGCGGAGAATTTATCGGAGGAATTTGTAAAAACGGCGGAGGGCTTGACGGAATTCCCCTACGCAAATCCGATTTACATACCGATAAAGCCTTTGGAACACGAATATCGAAAGGCCGCGGTGAAAAATTATCTTATGTTTTATTGGGTGGAGGAAGAGAGGAAAACCGTTACCGTCGCGAGAGTGATTTACGGAAAAAGGGATTACGGAAAAATGATGAAATAATTAATACAAAGAGAGCGGTCGCGGTTGACCGCTCTCTTTGTATTTTGCGGGCACACAGGCCGTTCCGCGTTGACTCCCAATGAAATAAGGCGCATTCATATCGTTTGATATTGTAGGGGCGGATATTATCCGCCCGCGCGAAGGTACGCACCCACGGGCGGACAGAGTCGTCCGCCCCTACGATGGCCTGACCATGGTTGTGCGCGAGGCGAGAGCTTCACCTTTTAAAGCCTTCTCCTTTGAGGAGAAGGGGGACCGCGTGAGCGG
>CAZRUB010000197.1:0-2731 GCA_964603185.1 uncultured Ruminococcus sp. | reverse complement strand
TTGAAGGCTTATTTGTCATGCCACAAAATCCACAATTATTTATATTTCAATGTTCGTGCTATACTATATTTATTTTTCAAAAACTACTTGACTTTTATATAGTTAGCTCCTAATATCTTATTGACTTTACTCTAATTTTATTGTATTATATTTTCAAGGTATTACAATGGATTTTTCGATAAAATAATGTATTATTGGGAGGGGATTTTTCCATGGATATAAGAAACCAGTATTATCGCAGTACGGTCGGCGAATCGAATATTTCCGATACGGAAACCCCTCTTGCGGTAAATTGCGTCGGTGCGGTGTCAAGTGACGAAGGCTTTTACAACAACAACGCTCGCCGCGATTTTTATCTGATTTACGTTACCGAGGGAGAATTCGACATAAGCTTGGACGGAAAGACCGATGTGATAAAAAAAGGAACGGCGGTTATAATAGAGCCGGGCACAAGATTTATATATCGAGCGGAGCAGGGCATATGTACGGAATATTATTGGATTCATTTTACGGGCAGGGATGTGAGAAGGCTTTTGGAAATGCTCACAGTTCCGATTAATGCATTTCTTGATGTCGGAGTTCATGTGACGCTTAAAGAGCTTTGGCAAAGGCTGTATCGCGAATTTATACTGTCGGATGATTTGTTTGAGGTTACAACAATGTCAATCCTTATGTATATACTTTCAAGCTTGGGGCGATATATGAATTCAAGCGGAAGCAGGCTTATAAAAAGCGTTGAATATATAAACATGCACTACAAAGAAGAAATAAGAATATCGGATATGGCGAAAAAAGAAAAAATGAGCGAATCAACCTTCCGAAAGCTTTTTTATGCCGCAACGGGCTTCGGACCGAACGAATATATTCAGAAGGTGCGTGTGAATGCCGCGGCGGCACTGTTGGAGGGGACGGACAAGAAATTATCGGAAATTGCATCGCTTGTCGGATTTTACGATGAATACTATTTCGGAAGAGTGTTTAAAAAAAGAGCCGGGATGTCTCCCGGCGCTTACAGGAAAATGTATAGGCATAAGATAAACGAACCCGATATGGTTTGATTTTTTGGATTTTCATTGCCTTATATCAAAATTCGTTCCGAACTCTTCGACAGTTTGAGCCGAAGGATGCCTAAAGGTAGAAATCGTGATTTCCGATAGTGCAAAAAAACTCTCGATTATCCACAATCCAAAAGCTTTGCGCTTTTTGGGGATTTAGGAAGAACAGGCTTTCTCCGACCGTGCTTTCCCCGGAGAGAGCGCGTTTTGCCGCTTCAACCGCGGAATATGACGGCGGCAGGTAAATGCTTCCGTTTATAACGGGCTCAAATTGAATACCTCCCGCCCTGTCAAATATAACGGTATATATCGTATTCGGAAATTCGGAGGATTTAACACGGTTTAAAACGACATTGCCCACGGCAAGCTGCCCCTCAATGCTTTCTCCGCCGGCTTCGGCATAAATAATTTTGGACAGCCAGTAAACCTCGTCTTGGTTATACGTTGTGTCTGTAAGGCTTTTGTCGACATCGCCGTCGCTTTCTATCAATACTCTGTAGAAGGCTTGATCCCAGGATATTTCAAAGCCGTGTATATCCGCCAGATAACGAACGGGAACCATGAGCCTTCCGTCCACGATATACATTCTGAGGCTTTTAAAGCCGTTATCATCGTATACCGAGGAGCTGTCGGGACAGAAAATCGCTTCGCCGTTTTGCGAGGATGTGTATGCACATCGCTCAAGCTTATCCCATTCGCAGTAAATTCCCAAAGCGTCGGATATTGCGCGGAGCGGAACATATACCGAACCGTTGCCGATGAACGGGGGAGGGTCAAATGCCAGCTTATAGGAATTAACTTCAACGTCGATTATCATGTCGGCGAACGATATACATGTGAAAAGCACGATGAAGAGCGCTGAGAGTATAAGTATTTTTGCCAAAGCTTAGCGCCTCCTTTCTTAAAAAAAGTCCTTCTTTATCTTAACAGATAAGGAAGGGCTTTTCAATGCAAAATATATGGAAGCGGTGCATTTATATGGCAAAGCCGCCGGATGGGCTTAAAACCTCTCCCGTTATAAAAGAGGCACGCTCCGAAGCAAGAAAATAGACAGCCTCCGCCGTTTCTTCGGGCCTTCCCGTTCGCATGAGCGGGGTTTCGGAAGCGAATAAAGCGCGCGCTTCCCCGTCTATATCGGCGGTCATCTTGGTGTCAACAAAGCCCGGAGCCACGGCGTTGACCCGTATGCCGGAGGGGCCGACTTCCCTGGCAAGTGCCTTGGTAAGCCCGATAACACCGGCCTTTGCGGCGGAGTACGCCGCTTCGCACGCTCCGCCCTTAATGCCCCAGATCGACGAAACATTGACGATTGAGCCGCCGCCTTTTTTTATCATGTGGGGAAGGGCGGCACGGCAAACGTAAAAGGTGCCGTAAAGGTTAACCTTCATTATTCGGTCGAAATCAGCGTCCGAGGTATCGGGTAAAAGGGAGGAAAGCGCGCCCCCGGCGTTATTTACCACAACATCAAAGGCATGTGCGGAAAAAAGAGTGTTCACCTCGCTGCTGTCGGTTACGTCAAGATGAAGCACGGAGGCATACGGCATTTCCTTTTTTGCATTATCCGCATCGGAGGATGTGGAGCAATAGGTTACATGGGTGAGGTATCCGCCTTCGTAAAACTTTTTGGCACAGGCAAGGCCTATTCCGCGGCAACCGCCGGTTATTAAAGCTTTTTT
>CAZRUB010000196.1:0-2766 GCA_964603185.1 uncultured Ruminococcus sp. | reverse complement strand
TGTCAATCTCACCGGGGCTGTGTCCCATGGCGTGACCGTATTCGATGTTTATGTAAGGGCGCGTGTCTCCCGTCGATAAATCCTCGTCGATGCTCTCGATATCGGGATACATTCTGCACCTTATGTCCGTATCGCACTTAAAGTCAACCGCTCTCGCTCTTTCATAGAAGGTGAAGCGCGATTCGTCGCGCCCATGTCCCCAGGCAAGCATTGCGTCGAAGTTCGGCCCGTAGTTGGACTCGTTTCCGCACGACCAGAAAATGACGGAGGCGTGGTTCTTGTCCCGTTCCACCATGCGCTCTATACGCTCGATGAACATAGGCTCCCAGTCCGGGCGGTTACAGGGCCATGCCGGGTCAACATCGCCGGGCTTAAAGCTTCCGCCGCCGCCTATATGCCTTGTGTTAAAGCCGTGGCTTTCCACATCCGCCTCATCCATAACGTAAAATCCGAGCTCGTCCGTCATGTTCAAAAATTCGGGCGTGGGCGGATAGTGACTTGTTCTTATGCAGTTTATGTTGAGGCTCTTCATTTTCAAAAGCTCCTCATACAAAAAGTCCTCCGGAACATAATAGCCCGTCACAGGGTGCGTATCATGATGGTTTACGCCCATCATCTTAACGGGGGAGCCGTTCACCAAAAGCTCACCGTCCGCATTAATCGAAAGTGTGCGCATGCCGACCTTAAACGGCAGAAATTCGCCCGCGGATTTCACCACCACGGTATAAAGATAGGGCTTTTCCGCACTCCACAAAATCGGACTTTCAACGCTTTTGCCCAGGGAATTACCCTCCGCGTCGAAAATTTCGTAATCCGACTCCGACACCTCGATTTTCTTGTCGTCCGCCTTGATTTCCACATCGCGGATGTGCCCCTCGGCACGCGAAAGAAGGTATACGTCGCGGAAAATGCCGTTCATTCGGAAGCAGTCCTGATCCTCCAAATAGCTTCCGATGCACCACTTTAACACCTTAACGGTCAAGGTGTTCGTGCCCTTTTTCACGAAGGGCGTTATGTTAAATTCCGCCTGCATCCTGGAAACCTGGGAGAAGCCCACGTATTTTCCGTTCACGTAAAGGAAAAGGCAGGTCGCCGCACCCTCAAACACGATATAAGTTTCTCTCTTCTCCCACTCCGAGCTTATTTCAAAGGCTCTTCTGTATACGCCGCAGGGATTGTCGTCCGGAACAAAAGGCGGGTCAACAGGAAAGGGATAGTTAAGGTTTGTGTACTGATGGCGATCATAGCCCTGCATCTGCCAGCATGAGGGCACGTCCGTCTTATCCGGATAGGTGATGGCGGTAACATCCTCCGGCACATCTATATCACGCTCGAAATAGCGAAAATCCCACTTCCCGTTCAAAAGCCGATAAAAATCGGACTCCCCTTTTTTCCCGCGAAGCGCTTTTTCCAAGTTGTCATAAGGTATGTAATAGCTTCTCTGCTTCTCTCTGCCCTCGCTTGTTTTGTCCGGGCGCTCGTAAATTCTTGTTTCCATATTCCCTCGTCCTTTCTTATTCTGATATAATGCTATCGATTATATTATAAGGCAATGCGACCCATTATGCAAGCAATTTTTAAAATTTAAGAGCGAACGGCTCAGAAAAGTTAAGCCGTTCGCCCGTTTAATGCTTTTATGCTTTTTTTATTCCCAAAACCGCGGCCAAACCGTTGATTTTGCACTGTGCCTCAAGCTCGGTATGCTCACCGTAGCAAAAGCCGTCCGCAAGAACAACGGAAGCGATTTCACCCTCATTCTTCTTCATTATCGCTTCGATTTCTTCGTTCCCGCTCTGATAAACGGTTATTCTGTCCATAACCTCAAAGCCGGAATTCTTCCTCATCTTCTGAATCGTGCTGATGATTTCGCGAACGGAGCCCTCCTCTATAAGCTCCGGCGTCAAATGCGTGTCGATCGCAACGGTAACCTTATTGTCGGAGGCCGCCTCAAAGCCCTCTGTCTTCTGTGTTTCGATGATGAAGTCCTCGCTCACAAGAGCAATTTCCTCTCCGCCTGCGTTTATTTTAAAGCTTCCGTCGCCTTCAAGGGAGGAAACAACCTCCGCCGCGTCCGCCTTGTTGATTAAGCCGATGAGCATGCCCATCTTCGCGGGATATTTCGCCTTGAGCGAATCGAATCTCGGCTTGATTTTATAGCTTACAAGTCCGTCCAGACCGTTTCTGAACTCAACCGCCTTTAGGTTAAGCTCCTCCTTTATGATTTCCGTGCAAAATTCGGGAAGCTCCCCGTCCGCCTTGACAAGCATTTTCGCTATGGGCTGCTTGGTTTTGATGTTTGCGGTGTTTCTTGCGCTTCTGCCCAAAACCACGATTCGGAGCACCTCATCCATTTCCTTTTCAAGGGCTTCGTCGATCATCCTCTCGTCGCATACGGGATAATCGCAAAGGTGTATGCTTTCGGGCGCGGACTTATCCACCGAGCAAACGATATTTCTGTAAATATCCTCGGTCATAAACGGAACCATCGGAGCCGCAAGGTGCGCCACCGTCACAAGTGCGGTGTAAAGGGTCATGTATGCGTTTATTTTGTCGTCCGTCATTTCTTTTGCCCAGAAGCGCTCACGGCAACGGCGAACATACCAGTTGGAAAGCTCATCCACAAATTCGGAAAGGGCCTTTGCCGGCTCCGTTATTTTATATTCTGAAAGCTGAGTGTCGACCGTTTTGACAAGGGTGTTAAGCTTGGACAAAAGCCACTTATCCATAACGGTCATACTCTCGGGCTTAAGCTCATGCTTCGTCGGG
>CAZRUB010000195.1:0-2773 GCA_964603185.1 uncultured Ruminococcus sp. | reverse complement strand
AAAGGTGTGCAACTATCGAAGTTACACACCTAAAAAATGCAAACTCCGATTGTTGCTACACAAACTCAATCAAAACAAGAAATTTATATAATCTTTTATGCTTTAACTGGTGGAATTCACATTTTTTCCGTATTCAATAGTTAAAGCATAACGATAAAAGGGTATAGTACCCCCATTGAACTTGTTTTGATTTTTTTCTTATTGAGTTTATGTAGCATTATAATTATACCACCAAACTCAATAAATTACAATACAAATATTGACTTTTCTGCGATATGCAAAAACAAATGTTCCGAAATTTATTAAAAAGCAACAACATCACGGCTTTGATGTTGTTGCTTTCGCACAAGATTTATGCTGATAACTGCTCGTCAAGATGTTCTGCAAGTATTTTCTTAAAATAGTTTACAGGCTCGCCCGCCCTTTCCCCGTTAAGACTTGGGATGATTATACAAGCTCTCAGCTTCGCTCTATTGTTACCGCGTGACATATACCGGGAATGCTTTCGCCTTGCTTGGAAAGCTCAGCGCTCATTAAGGCGCCCGTGGCGGCGAAAATAATGCGCTTCCATTTTCCTTCAAGCATTTTGGGCAGAATATAGCCGGTAAGCACGCTTGCGGAGCAACCGCAACCGGAGCCGCCGCAATGCACATCCTGCGTGTTAATATCATAAATTTCCTTGCCGCAGTCAAAATGCTTTTTTTCAATGCGGAGGTTATTTATTTCAAGAAGCTTTAGGGCAAGCTTCGAACCGAGCATTCCCAGGTCTCCCGATACAAAAAGGTCATAATCGTCGGGCGTTGTTCCGGTGTTGTTAAGGTGTGAAAATATGGTGTCGGCAAAGGCGGGAGCCATGGCGGCACCCATATTGTTTGCATCGGTGATTTTTTTATCGACGATTTTTCCGACTGTAGCCTCGGTTATGCGAAGAGGAGCCGGGGACTTTGACAATATAACGCATCCGCTTGCGGTAGCGGTCCATTGGCTTGATGGCGGCCGCTGAGAGCCGTATTCCAGAGGAAAACGAAATTGCCTTTCGGCAGAGCAAAAATGGCTGGAGGTTGCATTCGCGCTTATATCGGCAAAGCCCGAAGCGACGGAAAGCGCGGAGAGCAGCAAGCCCTCCGACATGGTTGAGCAGGCACCGTAAATTCCGATATACGGCATATTAAGGCTTCTTATGGCATATATACTTGACACGCATTGATTCAAAAGGTCGCCGGAGAAGAAAACATCCGCATCCGAGGGCTTTTTCCCTATTTTTGAAAATGCATGCTCTACCGTTCTTTTAAGCATTTCGGATTCGGCGGCCTCAAAGCTTTTTTTTCCGAAATACTCATCCTCTTCGATAATATCAAAAAATTTTCCGAGCGGGCCCTCGGCTTCTTTTTTTCCGACTGTTGAAGCGAAGCCTTGAATGTATACCGGCGTATTGAAGCGAACGGTGCCGTTCAGTCGTGTGATGCTCATAAAATAACCTCCCATATATAATAGATTATACCGCATATGAAGGAGGTGAAGCCTCCGTAGGCGAGAACGGGGCCGGCTATGGAGAAAATCTTCACTCCGACGCCCAAGATCCAACCCTCGGGGCAAAACTCCATTGCCGGGGAAACTATGGAATTCGCAAACCCGGTTATGGGTACAAGCGTGCCGGCACCTCCGAATTTTGCGAGCTTATCGTAAATTCCGACAGCGGTGAGAACAGCGGAAAGCAATATTAAGGATATTGCCACAAGCCTGCCTGATGACTTTTCCGATGCGCCGAGCAATTTATAGGCTTGCGAAAGAGCTTCGCCGAAAGCGCAAAGTGCACCGCCCGTCAGAAAGGCGCAGAGCATATTTTTTGCAAGCGGAGATTTTTCGGAAAGGGAATCGGAAAGCTTTTTGTATTCGGAATCGGAAATTGTTTTCATAAAAGCACCTCTTTTTTTGCTAATATGGCGTTATCCGTGTTTTTTTATACATAAAAGCATAATTACGGGCAAAAAAATTTACGAAAAATTAATAGCTTTTTTGTTTGAAATATGATATACTAATACAATGACATCTTTGAAGGGGTGTGGTATTATGATGATGTGCACGAGATGCAAAAAAAATGTGGCGGTTGTTTTTATTACAAAGGCCGAAAACGGAAAAACGGTGAATGAGGGGCTTTGCTTAAGCTGCGCGAAGGAGCTTGGGCTTCCCACCATGGATAAAATCATGCCGAACATGAGTGATATTGAGGCTTTGAGCGATGAGGATATAAAAAACGTATCCGGTCAGCTTGCAAATTTTTTCGGCGGTCAGTTGCCCGATGGGCTTTCGGATATGATGAATATGGGGCAGGAGCCTTCGATGCCGGAGAATGAGGAAGCGGAAGAGCCGGCGCCGGGCAAAAAGAAAAACAAGCGCAAGATGCTTGAAACCTTCGGGACGAACCTTAACGAGCGCGCAAGGGACGGCAAGGTTGACAGGGTCATAGGGCGCGAACGTGAAATTGAACGAATGATAGAAATATTGAACCGTCGCCAGAAGAACAATCCCTGCCTTTTGGGTGAGCCCGGCGTCGGTAAAACCGCAATTGCGGAAGGTCTTGCGGTAAGGATTGTCGAAAAAAAGGTTCCCGAAAAGCTGTTGGATAAGGAAATTTATGCACTTGATTTCACCGCAATCGTTGCCGGAACACAGTTTCGCGGTCAATTTGAAGCAAGACTCAAGGGGATAATCGAAGAAGCGAAAAAAGCGGGAAACGTAATACTTGTTATCGATGAAATTCACAATATAATGG
>CAZRUB010000194.1:0-2828 GCA_964603185.1 uncultured Ruminococcus sp. | reverse complement strand
CGCGGACTTTTTTTACTTGACAAACAGACGAAAAAAGAATACAATTAATAGGATAGAATGGCTTTAGTATATGTTGAAATATTTTTTGCGAAAGAGAGGGGCAATTTATGATTAAAAGACCCAAGGGCACGCTTGACGTTCTGCCCGAGGAAATGCCGAAGCAGAAATTTATAAGAGAAAAGTTTGCCGATGTGTGCACACGGTTCGGCTATAAAGAAATATGCACACCGGTTTTTGAATATACCGAGCTTTTTGCACGCGGTGTCGGTGATACTACCGATGTTGTACAAAAGGAGATGTATACCTTCAGCGATAAAGGGGACAGAAGCATAACGCTTCGCCCGGAGGGAACCGCGGGAGCGGCAAGGGCTTATTTGGAAAACGGAATTTACGCCAAAAGCCCGATAACAAAGCTTTTTTACGATATTTCGTGCTATCGTCACGAAAAACCGCAGGCGGGAAGACTACGGGAATTTCATCAGCTCGGCATTGAAGCATACGGCGCGAAGGGCCCGGGCATCGATGCGGAAATAATTTCGCTCGCCGCACTTTTTCTGTCGGAGCTTTCGATAAAAAACACAGCAATAAACATAAATTCGATAGGCTGCCCGGATTGCAGAAGGAAATATAACGAAATTTTGAGAGAATATCTTAAAAAATATGAGGATGAGCTTTGCGATACATGCAAGGGAAGAATGGCTAAAAACCCTCTGAGAGTGCTTGACTGCAAAAGCCCCGTATGCTCAAAAATCGCCGAGGGTGCACCCCGTCTTATCGATTATATTTGCGATGATTGCCGTGAACATTTCGAAGGTGTGAAAAAATCGCTTGACGGCTTCGGAATTTCCTATAAAATCGACCCGTCCATAGTGAGAGGGCTCGATTATTACACCAAAACCGTTTTTGAAATAAAAACGGGACTTGATGTGGGCGCACAGAACACTGTTTGCGGCGGCGGGAGATATGACGGGCTGATAGAAACGATCGGCGGAAATCCGACTCCCGGAATCGGCTTCGCTATGGGAATCGAAAGGCTTTTGATGATTATGGAGGCGGAAAACGCTTACCTTCCCGAGGATAAGGGAGCGGAGCTTTTTATCGGACATATAGGGGAAAACGCGGAGAAATACGCACAAAGGCTGGCCTTTGATTTAAGAAAAAAAGGAATAAGCGTTGAAACAGAGCTTTTGGGAAGAAGCGTCAAGGCGCAGATGAAGTACGCGGACAAAATCGGCGCGAGGTATTCCGCGATAATCGGTGACAATGAAATAGAATCGGGAATTATAAGTCTTAAAAATATGCAGACCGGTGAGGCGAAGGACGTTAAAGCCGACGAAACAGACAAGGAGATTGTGTAATTATGGAATTGATGGGTAACATGAAAAGAACCTGCTATTGCGCAGAGCTTTCGGCAAAGGATATCGGCAGAGAAGTGACAGTTATGGGATGGGCGGGAAAAATCAGAAATCTCGGCTCGCTCGTTTTTATAGATCTTCGCGACAGAAGCGGAATTGTGCAGCTTTTTGCGGACGAGAACAACAAGGAAATTGCGGAAAAGGCGGCGTCGGTAAAGCTTGAGTATGTTCTTGCGGCGAAGGGTGTTGTTCAGAAGCGAGGCGGCGCGGTGAACAAAAACATCCCCACCGGCGAAATCGAAATAAAAATAACGGAGCTTCGTATTCTTGCAAAGGCGGACACCACACCTTTCGTGGTTGAGGATGATGTTAAGGCGAAGGACGAGCTTCGCTTAAAATACCGTTATCTGGATTTAAGACGGCCCTCCATGCAGAAGCAGCTTATTGACAGGCATAAAATAACAAAAATAGCGCGTGAATATTATGACGAAAACGGATTTATCGAAATCGAAACGCCTTATCTTATAAAAAGCACGCCCGAGGGAGCAAGGGACTATCTTGTTCCCAGTCGTGTGCATAAGGGGTGCTTCTATGCTCTTCCGCAGTCACCTCAGCTTTACAAACAGCTTTTAATGCTTGCGGGCATGGATCGCTATATGCAGATAGTGCGCTGCTTCAGAGATGAGGATTTAAGAGCGGACAGGCAGCCCGAATTCACTCAGCTTGACCTTGAAATGTCATTCGTATCCGAGGACGACGTTATTTCGGTGAACGAAGGCTTTATCAAAAAGCTTATGAAGGAGCATAAGGGAATTGATATCGAAACGCCGTTCAGGAGAATAACATGGAAGGAAGCGATGGAGCGCTTCGGCTCCGATAAGCCGGACACCCGCTTCGGTATGGAAATTTCGGATATTACCGACTGCGTGCGTGATATGGATTTCGTTGTGTTCAAAAGCGCAATCGAAAACGGCGGAAGCGTAAGGGCGATCAGCTCCGAGGGGCACGCGTTCAGCCGCAAGGAAATCGACGCCTTGACGGAATTTGTCAAAACCTATAAGGCCAAGGGGCTTGTTTATATAACCTTCGGGGAGGACGGGGTGAAGTCCTCCGCGTCCAAATTCCTTACAGATGAGGTGCTTGAAAAAATTCGCGAAAAAACAGGCGCGAAAACAGGTGACACACTGTTTATCGTTGCGGATAAAAATAAAATCGTTTTTGACGCGCTCGGTGCGCTCAGATGTGAGGTTGCAAAGCGCAGAGGGATTATCGATAAAGACCGCTTTGACTTTTTGTGGGTTACGGAATTTCCGCTTCTTGAGTGGAATGAGGAGGATGAAAGATTTTACGCGATGCACCATCCCTTTACCGCTCCCATGGATGAGGATATCGAATATATCGAAAGCGATCCCGGAAGAGGGAGAGCGCGCGCCTACGAGATAGTATGAAACGGTGTCGAGCTTGTCGGAGGAA
>CAZRUB010000193.1:0-2837 GCA_964603185.1 uncultured Ruminococcus sp. | reverse complement strand
TATTCCATTCCGCTTTATTTATCCACAACAGTGTCCGAAATTCACGGCAAGGAAAGGGTAGAGGGGGTAACGATCTCGCGGGTTGACGAAAACAGACGCCCCATCCCCGGGACAAGCCGTTATATAGAGTGCGATACGCTTTTACTTTCGGTCGGTCTTATTCCCGAAAACGAGCTTACGCGCGGCGCCCGGATAGCGATTGATCCGCTGACAAACGGCGCACGGGTCGACGAAAACCGCCAAACCGAGGCCGAAGGAATTTTCTCCTGCGGAAATGTTTTGCAGGTGCATGACCTTGTTGATTATGTTTCGGATGAGGCGGAGGTCGCCGGAAAAGCCGCGGCTTTATTCGTTCAAAACAAGCTTGAGAGCGGGAAAAAGGTCAAAGCGCTTCCCGGAAACGGCGTACGTTATTGTCTTCCTCAAACGCTCTCGGAAAACGTTGCCTCGGATACCGCAATTTATTTAAGAGTAACAAAGCCGTTCGGCAAGGTTCGGTTTAAGGTGGAATGCTCGGGTGAGGTGCTCCGGACTGCGGTACGGCTTAAGGCGGCACCCGGTGAAATGGAAAAAATCGTTTTAAAGCCCGGAACACATTTGAAGGATGATATTACGGTTTGCCTGGAGGAAGTAGAATGATAAGAAGAATGACATGTATCGTGTGCCCCAGAGGGTGCGAGATGACCGCGGATACCGAAACACTTAAGGTGAGCGGAAATACCTGCCCCAAGGGTGAGGAATACGCAAGAGCGGAGATATTAAACCCGACGAGAACACTGACCTCAACCGTTCCCGTGAAAAACAGAAAAAATGCGGTTTTAAGCGTTAAAACCGCCGCTCCCATACCTAAGGATAAAATCTTTGAGGCGTTGGAAGCACTGAAAAAAATAAGCGCAGAGGCGCCGGTAAATATCGGTGATGTTATTCTTGCCGATGTTTTCGGAGCAAACGTTGTCGCTACAAAAAATATCGATTAAATGAAAAAAGTCGGGCTTTTTTAGAAGCTTGGCTTTTTTTAAGCAAAGCCCTCACGCTTGACTTTTATCGGCACAAGGTGTATAATGCTTTGGAAGTGAAAAAATGAAAGGAAGCTTTACAATGGATGTTTTATATGATTTACATACACACACGCATTTATCTGTATGCGGAGCGGATAACGCAACGGTAAAGGCATATGTTGAGTCCGCGAAGAGAAACTCTCTTAAGCTTATCGGAATTTCCGACCATATGTGGGACAAGGAAATCCCGTATCCCGAAAGCATGCGCTTTTCAAGAAGCGGCGGCGGAAGCGAAAATGTCATAAACTGGTACAGGCAGCAGCCGATTGAGCACTGCCGTGAAATTTTGGACGAAATCAATACGACCGATACAGAGGGCATTCGCTTCATTTTCGGCGGTGAGGTGGATTATTGCCCCGGCTTGGGCAGTGCCGTAACCGAGAAGAACGCCGAAGGACTGGACTTCATGGTTGTTCCGAACTCGCACACGCACCATGTGATGGACGCTTCGAATTATGAGCCCTACGAAAAGCATGCGGATTTCATGCTTCGGGCAACGATGGAAATCGCAACGGCGAAAACGGCAAAATATGTTACCGCGCTTGCGCACCCCTTTGACGCGGTATGTTGCCCTTATCCCGTTGACTTTATTATAGATAAAATTACCGACAGTCAGCTTATTGAGGTATTTTCGGCCGCGGCCGAAAATAAAATAGCCGCAGAAATAAACGCGGCATGCTTCATGAATATGAAGGACGAAAGGGGAATCGGAAACAGCGGTCTTTTCAGGGTTTTATATATGGCGAAAAAGGCGGGTTGTCGCTTCACCTTCGGCTCAGACTCGCACACATGTGACGGCCAGGACAGGATAAAGCTCTGCTCAACCGTTGCCGAGCTTTTAAAGCTCAGCGACAAGGATGTGCTTTCGATAGAAGAGATTATCAAAAAGTGATTTTTCGGCGGAAAATGCGCACATCTTAAGCATTTCAACAGTAAAGGAGGGCAGAATGTGAAAAAAATTCAAAGCAGTTGGATAAAGCTTGCTCTTGTTGGGGCAATTCTTATTATTTTTTACAGGCTGACAGATGATTTATCGGGCACAAAAGATAATATTAAGGCCTTTATCGGAGTTTTCACACCGTGCATAATCGGGGCGGTGATTGCGTTTTTTCTTTATCGTCCGACGGAAAAGATAGAGAGCTTGTTTGAAAAATGCAAGGCTGACGCAATAAGAAAACGAAAAAAAGGACTTTCGGTTCTGATTGTATATATTGTAATAATTGTAATTGTTGCGATTTCCGTGGATTTTATCATTCCGGGTATCAGCAAAAACATAAAGGAGCTTATCAAAAACGCACCGGATTATCTTAAAAAAGCGGAGAAAATTTTATCGGAAAATGAATTTCTTTCTCATTTTAATTTTCTTGATAATGCATACGACAGGGCGGTAACGTTTATAAAAGAAAATATCAGCTTTGAAAAAATCAATATGTATATAAGCGTATTGAGCGGCGCTGTCAATTCGTTTATGAGCTTCTTTTTGGGAGTGGTTTTTTCCGTTTACATATTGCTTCAAACGGATAACATAAAGAAATTTTTCAACAAATTATTCACGAGAACGGAAACTGGACGAAAATGCGAAAGGCTTAGGACATACGGACATAAAATTCTTGATTTGTTCTATTCGTATTTTTCGGCACTTGCATTGGATGCGGTCATTGTGGGAACAATAACCGCAGTTATATTGGGTGCATTCAAGGTGCCGTATGCGGTGCTTCTCGGGCTTATCGTGGCAATAGGAAACATGGTTCCGTTTTTCGGGCCTATCATTGCCGCGGG
>CAZRUB010000192.1:0-2839 GCA_964603185.1 uncultured Ruminococcus sp. | reverse complement strand
CGGGCGACAGGAGCGAGCGCATAAGAACATATAATTTTCCTCAGGGAAGAGTGTCCGACCACCGAATCGGGTTGACGCTTCACAAAATAGATGCAATCATGGACGGAGATTTGGACGAGCTTTTGGATGCCTTAACCGTGCATTATCAAAGCGAAAAATTGAAAAGCGAAAATTGATAAGGCTTGAAAAAGACATTTACCGACAGGTGAAGGTCTTTTTTTGTCGCACGAAAAATTTTATTCGACAAAGAAAGTCAAAGGAAAAAAACGGAAAAAGCAGAAGTTAGATATTATAAAAACAGAAAGGAATGTTTACATGAAGGAAAGCTATACTGTTACAAAGAGTGCGCTTGTTGTGAAAATAGAGGGCGAGCTTGACCAGCACAACGCAATTGCGTTAAGGCGAGAGCTGGACGATAAAATATCGCTGGGATGCGATAACCTGATATTTGATTTGGGGGCGCTTGAATTTATGGACAGCTCCGGCATAGGAGTTTTAATAGGGCGCTATAAAAATTTAACGGCATTGGGCGGACATGCCTTTATAGCCGCCGCACGTCCGCAGGTGGAAAAAATAATCAAGCTTTCGGCAATCGATAAAATAATCCCGGTATACAAAAGTGTTGACGCGGCGCTTGATGCGATTGAAAAAAATAAAAGAGGTGAATTGAATGGATAATTTTATGCGAACGGAATTTCTTGCAAAATCCTCAAATGAGGGCTATGCCAGGGTAGCGGTTTCGGCTTTTTTGTCACAGCTTGACCCGACCGTGGAGCAGCTTGCGGAGATAAAAACCGCGGTATCAGAGGCGGTGACCAATTCAATAGTGCACGGATACGAGGGAATGAGCGGCTTCGTTACGCTTACCTGCCAATGGACAGGCTCGCTCGTAACGGTGACCGTTGAAGACAGGGGGTGCGGAATAAGCGATGTGGCAATGGCGCGCACTCCGCTTTTTACAACCAAGCCGGAGCTGGAGCGCAGCGGCATGGGCTTTACGGTTATGGAAAGCTTTATGGATTCCGTCGAGGTATATTCGAAGGAGCATGAGGGCACAAGGGTTGTCATGGTAAAAAAATTATGAGTGATAACGAAGCGCTCATACTGCTTAAAGAGGAAGGTTGTGAAAGTGCCAGGGACAAGCTGATAGAAAACAATATGGGGCTTGTGAGAAGCATTGCCAAACGCTTTTTGGGGCGAGGCTACGATTATGAGGAGCTGTGTCAGATAGGCTCTGTCGGACTTATCAAGGCGGTTGACCGCTTCAGCACCGATTTCGGGGTGCAGCTTTCGACCTACGCCGTGCCGGTCATTATGGGCGAAATTAAAAAGTTTTTAAGGGATGACGGCCCCGTGAAGGTGGCGCGAAGCTTGAAGGAGCTGGCAGCTCATGCCATGGCGGAAAAGGAGCGGCTTGAAAAAAAGCTTGAAAGAGAGGTTAGCGTATCTGAGCTTTCGTCCTCACTGGGTGTCGATACGGAAAAGCTTGTCATGGCTCTGGGAGCTTCTTCTCCGACGAGGTCGCTTTACGAAAGCGGGAGAGATGAGGATGACGGTCCGCTGATTGACAAAATCGCATACGAACAGTCGGGCGAAGAGGTTGTGCTTACACGTATTGCACTTAAAAATGCGCTTGCACGGCTTTCCGGAAGGGAAAGAAGCGTAATAATTATGCGCTATTTCAGAAACATGACGCAAACGGCGGTGTCGGAGCTTTTGGGCGTTTCGCAGGTGCAGGTATCAAGGCTTGAAAGTCGGGCGAGGGAAAAAATCCGACATGAAATGCGGTAAAAGCGTAAAGACTTATTGTACATAATGTGAATTAAAATAAAATTTTTGCGGTTACAGTGATGAAAATAATTGAAATTTGCCGATAAGTGTGTTATAATGAGTTCGAATGAGATTCGAACTCATTTTTGCGTGAAAAAATTACTGCGGAGAAATATTATGAAGCTTATATCAATGAGTGAGGAAGAAACCGAAAAAATAGCGGCGGATTTGGCCGAAAAATACGGAAGCGATCGGACATTTTTGCTTTTCGGCGATTTGGGCGCGGGCAAAACCGCGTTTACGCGCGGCCTTGCAAGGGGCTACGGTTCAACGGACAGGGTGGCAAGTCCTACGTTTACGCTTGTTCACGAATACACCGGGAACGTGAAAATATATCATTTCGATTTATACCGCCTTCTTGATTCGGACGAGCTTTACGACATCGGGTTTTCCGACTATTTTTCGGAAAATACGGTGCGCGTCATCGAGTGGCCGGACGCTTTTGCCGAGGAAATGCCGAAGGACTCGGTTAGGGTTTATCTGTCGCGCGGGAATACCGAAAACGAGCGTGAAATTTTGATAGAGGACGGGGAATAAAGGTATGAAAATTTTGGCGATTGAAGCCTCTGCGGTTGCCGCAAGCGCGGCGGTGACCGAGGACGGAAGGCTTTTGGCGGAGGAGTTTACGCAGACGGCTCTCACACATTCGGCAACGCTTTTGCCGATGATTAAAAGCGTTTTGAATAAGGCCGGCACTGAAATTGACGGCATCGATTATGTTGCGGTGACGGAAGGTCCGGGCTCTTTTTCCGGGCTCAGAATAGGGGTCACAACGGCAAAAACCTTAGCGTACGCGGCGAATAAAAAGGTGATCGGAATATCAACGCTTTTGACCTTGGCGTCGTCGTTTTCTTATACCGACAGGGTGATTTGTCCGATTATGGATGCGCGCCGCGACCAGGTTTACAATGCCTTGTACAGGTGCACCGATGACGGATATGAGGCCATAAGAGAGCCGCGCGCGATTTCCGCGGAGGAGCTTTCGGCAGACATAAGCTCTCTCACGGAC
>CAZRUB010000191.1:0-2882 GCA_964603185.1 uncultured Ruminococcus sp. | reverse complement strand
TACAACAGTGCTTCTTATCATATAAGGAGGTATGCAGTGCGTGAAGCCCTTTTCTATCATGAACTCCCTTGCATATGCCAGCACCGCACTGTGAAGACGTGCGATATCGCCCATAAGATAGTAAAAGCCTTCGCCGGCAACCTTTCCGGCAGCCTCCTTATCGATTCCGTTGAACTTGGCCATAATATCGGTGTGATAAGGAATTTCAAACGACGGGATTTTTTTTTCTCCGAATTGCCGAACCTCCACATTTTCCGAATCATCTCGTCCTACGGGGACGGATTCATCGACTATGTTGGGGATTTTCATCATAATTTCCTTAAGCCTTGCTTCAAGCACGCCTTCCTTTTCTTCAAGCGCCTTAAGCTCCTCGGCCTGAGCGTTAACCAATGCTTTTATTTCTTCGGCCTCATCCTTTTTGCCCTGACCCATAAGAACGCCGATTTTCTTGCTTATGGCATTTCTGTTTGAGCGAAGCTCGGAGGCGCGTAAATTAACGGCCTTTTTTTCATCATAAACCGCAATGGCCTCATCCACAAGCGGAAGCTTGGAGTCCTTAAATTTTTTCTTTATATTTTCTTTTACCAAATCGGGGTTTTCCTTGACAAATTTAATGTCTAACATATATATTCCTCTCTTTTATTATAAATATTACTATACAGTTTAACTCAAAATTAAAGAAATGTCAATGTTTTATGCCCTATTTATTGACATTTCGGCTTTTTTTTAATATAATTAAAAGCAAAGAGGAGGGCGTTTTGGGTGAAAAAAGAGATTCGGAATAAAAATACATTAACCGGGATATACGAATTTTTTAAAGACGAGCGATATAAAATTTTGCTCCTGTCCGCCATCTCGGTTGTTGTGTCCTTACTCGGGATAGGCAGGGCACGGTGCTATCAGATTATTATCGATTCGATAACCGAAGACGCGGCAACCGAAAAAAGCAAGCTTGTGCTTTATTCGGGATTTTTTTGCATTATTGTACTTGCCTCCGTCATTTTGTATCAGATTTTTAAATATATTAATCGGGTTGTTGTGACAAACACCTACAACCGAATACGAAAAAATTGCCTAAAAGCACTTATAAACACGGAATATAAAGCATTTTCGCAATATCATACCGGTGACATTATGAGCAGAATGTTTTCCGACGCAAAAATCGTTGCCGAAAACACGGCGGATTTGATTCCCACCGTGTCGGAGCTTTCGGTAACGCTTTTGGGCTCCGCGGTTTTTCTGTTTTTCATCAGCAGGCGGTTTTGCATTATTTTAATTACGGCGGGCATGTTTTTTTCGGCCTTTGCCGTATCGGCAAGAAGAAGCTTAAAAAAGCTGCATAACGATATGCAGACGGCGGACGGAGCGGTCAGAACGCTTTATCAGGAGCAGCTTGGCGGCATGCTTATGATAAAAGTATTCGGTGCCGAAAAAAATGCACTTTCATCAATTGAGAAAAAACAATCGGAATACAGAAAAAAAACATTAAAAAAACAGGTTGCCTCATCCTTTTTGAATTTCGGATATTCCGTTGCATGTAACGGAATGCTGCTTTGCACCTTCTTTTATGCCGTATACGGGATAAGAAAAGGCTTTTTGACCTACGGCTCGCTGACGGCCATGCTTCAGCTTGCCGCCAATCTTCAAGCATCAGTAACGGGTCTGGGCGCTGTATTGCCGAAGCTTTATTCCGCTGCTTCATCTGCGGAGCGAATTGAAAAAATCACATCGCTTTCTTCGGAAAGCATGGGTGAAACAAGGCTTAAAGAGGTTAAAAGCATAAGCCTTGAAAACGTTTCGTTCTCTTACGGAAGAAGCAAGGTGCTGAGTAATGTAAATTTATCGGTAACAAAGGGAGAGACCGTTGCGATACAAGGTGCGTCGGGAATAGGGAAGAGCACTCTTTTGATGCTGATTTTGGGAATTTATAAGCCCGACGACGGAAGGGTTTTGATTTCCGACGATAACGACGGAGAGACGCCTTGCCCCGCAAACAGGAAATATTTCTCCTTCACGCCTCAAGGGAACGGACTTTTTTCGGGTACTATTCGCGAAAATATTCTTTTGGCGAACGATACTGCAGACGAAGAAAAAATTTCAAATGCGCTTAAAATTTCATGCTCCGAGGAGTTTGTAAAAGCATTGCCGGAAGGGATAGACACATACATCGGGGAAAACGGCTTCGGGCTTTCGGAGGGGCAGCAGCAAAGGATCGCGATAGCGCGTGCCGTTTTGTCGGACGCGGAGGTTTTGCTTTTTGACGAAGCAACAAGCGCGCTCGATGAAGCGACGGAGCAAAAGCTTATAGAAAATCTGCGCACGGTTAATAAAACCGTCATTATCATAACACACAGAAGGTCCCCGCTTTCCATATGCTCATCGGCGTATATACTTTCGGAAAACGGAATTGAAAAGGTAAAATAATCATGGAATATTTTGATGAACTGAATGAAAACGGCGAAAAAACAGGTAGGCTTGTCGAACGCGCCGAAGCGCATGAAAAGGGGTTCCTTCATGCGGTGAGCCAAGTATACATATATCGATATCATAACGGCACTCTTCAAATCCTCTTGCAAAGACGAAGCGAAAACAAGGACAGCTTCCCCGGAAAGATTGACATTTCCGCCGCGGGACATGTTCCTGCCGGTATGAGCCGGGACGAAGCCGCCGTCAAGGAGCTTTCGGAGGAGCTCGGCCTTACTCTGCCTATCGAAAAAATGAAAAGAATCGGCATTTTCAGAACATCAAAAAAAACGGTTTTTTACGAAAAACCGTTTCATGATGAGCAGCTGGCGGCAGTATATATTGCCGAATATGATATTGCCGCGGAGGATATTTCCTATCAAAAGGAAGAGGTATCGGAGGTATTCTGGATGGACGCC
>CAZRUB010000190.1:0-2905 GCA_964603185.1 uncultured Ruminococcus sp. | reverse complement strand
CCTCAGGGTATTCCCAACAACCTCATGCCCTACATTTCTCAGGTTGCAGTCGGCAAGCTTGACCACCTTAATGTGTTCGGAAACGATTATCCCACACATGACGGCACCGGCGTGCGCGATTATATCCATGTCGTTGACCTTGCCAAGGGGCATGCGGCAGCTATCGACTATTCGGCTGAAAACAAGGGCGTCGAAACCGTTAACCTGGGAACGGGCACGGGCTACAGTGTTCTTGATATTGTAAATGCATTTGAAAAGGCAAACGGTGTAAAGGTTCCCTACGAAATCGCTCCCCGCCGTCCCGGCGATGTTGCCGAGTGCTATGCCGATCCTTCCAAGGCGTTTTCGGATCTCGGCTGGAAGGCCGAAAAAACGCTTGAGGATATGTGCCGCGACTCGTGGCGTTGGCAGTCGGCCAACCCCAACGGCTACGGGGACTGACCTTAATTAAAACTTCTTCTGATAAAAAGGCTGAAAAATTCAGCCTTTTTTTATGTAAAAAAGCAATTGATTTTTTTGCCGCTTTGTTATATAATAAAATGTGATTGTATTATCAAATATTTAAGGAGGCATTTTTATGAACAGAATACTTGAAATTCTTGAAAAAGACGCGCGCATAACCAACGCCGAAATCGCCGTTATGACCGGCATGAGTGAGGCCGCGGTCGCCTCCGAAATAAAAAAGCTGGAGGACGATAAAATTATTTTGGGATATAAGCCCTTAATAAACACCGACAAGTTAAGTCCCGACAATGTTTCCGCATTGATTGAGCTTAAAGTGACGCCGTCCACCGGCGAAGGGTTTGACGCTATCGCATCGCGCATTTACGGATATGAGCAGGTTCATAATCTTTATTTAATGAGCGGCGGATATGACCTGGCGGTTTTTGTCGAAGGCAAAAACATAAAGGATGTTGCCATGTTTGTTTCCGAGCATCTTTCCCAGATGGATTCCGTCATTTCCACCTCCACTCACTTTATGTTAAAGACCTATAAGCGGGAAGGCGTCATTTTTGATGACTCCACACGCGATACCCGTGAAATGATGGTCTGACGGGAGGAACGCTATGCTTGATTATGACAAACTGCTTTCGCCAACGGTGGCTTCCATTCCGCCGTCCGGTATAAGAAAGTTCTTTAATGTTGCCAACGAAATAGAGGATGTTGTTTCCTTAGGTGTCGGAGAGCCGGATTTTGACACACCCAGAAATGTAAGGGATGTCGGTATACGTTCCCTTGAAATGGGGCACACACACTACACGGCAAATGCCGGTCTTAAGGAATTACGTATGGAAATATGCCGTTATCTTTCAAGAAAATACAGCTTGGACTATAATGAAGATGAGGTTTTCGTTACGGTCGGCGGAAGCGAAGCCATCGATGCGGCATTACGCACAATAATCGCCCACGGCGATGAAATTTTAATTCCGGAGCCCAGCTTTGTGTGCTATAAGCCGCTGACGCTTATGGCGGGCGGCGTTCCCGTTCCGATTGCCGCAAAAGCCGAAAATGCCTTCCGCATAACCGTTGATGAAATCAAGGCGGCGGTTACCCCGAAAACGAAGGCCATCGTGCTTCCTTATCCCAATAATCCCACGGGCGCGATTTTGGACAAGTCCGATCTTGAAAAAATCGCGGATTATCTGCGCGGAACCGATATTTTGTGCCTTACGGACGAGATTTATTCGGAGCTTAACTACACACCCGAAGGGCATGTTTCAATCGCATCGATGCCCGGTATGCGTGAGCGTACAATTTACATAAACGGCTTTTCAAAGGCCTTTGCCATGACGGGCTGGCGATTAGGCTATGTCTGCGCACCGAAGGAAATCATATCGCCTATGCTGAAGGTACATCAGTATGCTATCATGTGCTCACCTACCACAAGCCAGTATGCAGCGATAGAAGCCTTAAAAAACTGTGACGGTGCCGTTGCGCAGATGCGCAGAGAATACGATACGCGCCGCCGTCTTATGGTTTCGGGCTTTCGTGAAATGGGCTTTGATTGCTTTGAGCCTCTCGGCGCCTTCTATGTTTTCCCCGATATAAGAAAAACAAGAATGACGAGCGACGAATTTTGCGAGAAGCTTTTGATGGAGCAGCGCGTCGCAGTGGTTTCCGGCAATGCGTTCGGCGAATCCGGTGAGGGATTTATCAGATGTTCTTACGCTTATTCCGTGAAAAGTATCGGAAAAGCGCTTGACAGGATGAAAAAATTTGCAGAAAAATATATATAGTTAGCGGAGGATGAAAAAATGTCAGTAAAATATGTCTTTATCACAGGCGGCGTTGTGTCGGGGCTCGGCAAGGGGATTACTGCCGCGTCGCTGGGGCGGCTTTTAAAAGCCAGAGGGTACAATATCACCATTCAGAAGTTTGACCCTTACATAAACTTTGACCCGGGCACGATGAGTCCCTTCCAGCACGGCGAGGTTTTCGTTACCGACGACGGTGCCGAAACCGACCTTGACCTCGGTCACTATGAGCGCTTTACGGACGAAAACTTAAGCAAAAACAGTAACGTCACCACAGGTAAAATTTACTGGTCGGTAATAAGCAAGGAGCGTGAGGGTGCGTACCTCGGCCGTACCGTGCAGGTTATTCCTCACATCACCAACGAGATAAAGGATCGTATTTACCGCGTCGGAAAGGACGGCAAACCCGACATTGTAATAACCGAAATCGGCGGCACGGTCGGTGACATGGAAAGCCAGCCCTTCTTAGAAGCCATAAGACAGGTTTCCGCAGAAGTCGGCAAGGAAAACTGCATGTATATCCATGTAACACTCCTCCCCTATCTCCCGATGAGCGGCGAGCAGAAAACAAAGCCCACCCAGCACTCGGTTAAAGAGCTTTTGTCCATCGGGATCCAGCCCGATGTTTTGGGTTTCCGAAGCTCTTATCC
>CAZRUB010000189.1:0-2907 GCA_964603185.1 uncultured Ruminococcus sp. | reverse complement strand
TCGAGCTTCTGCGTCGTGTGCAACGCTTTAAGGCTGAATTTTTTCAAAAGCATTAGGCATAATGACGAAAAAAACGCAACCAACGCCGCTTCGTAAGCGGCAGAATATAAATTAACAAAAACAAAGGAGTGCTGAAAATGGTTAAAACTGTATTGAAAATCGACGGAATGATGTGCGGTATGTGCGAGGCGCATATGAATGATGCGATACGGGCGGCATTTAATGTGGAAAAGGTTGTATCCTCACACAAAAAGGGTGAAACCGAAATAATTTCCGAAAATGCTCTCGACGAAGAAAAGATAAAGGAAACGGTTAAAGCAACGGGATACACCCTTAAATCCGTTGAAAGCCGACCCTATGAGAAGAAAACACTTTTCTCACATTTCAAGAAATAATATAAAAGCGGCGGATTTTTCCGTCGCTTTTATATTATTCTGCTTTGTCGGTAGGCCTTCGGCGAAACGCCGTATTTTTTCTTAAAAGCGTTTGACAAATGATATGATGAGCTGAAGCCGCATTTTTCCGATATAAGCTGAACGCTATAGGATTTCGAAAGAAGCAGCTCCGCGGCTTTTTCCAAGCGAAAGTTAAGGAGATATTTGTGCAGTGACAAACCGGTATATTTTTGTATCAGCTTATTAAGGTGATAGGGATGATAGCTCACGGTTGCGGCGATATCTTCGTTTGATATATTTTCGGAATAATGCGAAGAAATATACAAAATAACCTGTTCGATTTTACTCATAACCGAGTTCGACATAAAAACGGCGCTTTGCAGCATGTCTATTATTACGTCCTTCAAAAGTGCGGAGCTTCGCTCCTTGGAATAAAGCTCTTTTTGGGAATATGCGGAAATTACGTTTTTAAGCTTATCCTCAAGCTCCGGGACAGATTGAATATAAAGAGGGGCGTTAAGCTGCTTGGCATCGTCGAAGCAAATGTGCTCAAACACGTTGTTCGGGTCAAAATCGATAATACCTATGGGATAGACGGGCTTTTTTTCGTTGCTTTTCTTCTGTGTGTAATCAAAGTTTATCATAATGATTTTTACACTTCCCGACGGAACGATGGTATATTCCTCACCGCTCGGCCAAAGCAAGGCATCATAGGGCTCCAGCTTTCTTTCGGTTTCGTTGATTTTTATTTTCACCGCTCCGGACAGGACATATACAAGGCGGCAATCACGCGATGATGACGGGCCGGTGGCCTCGGATAAACCGATTGTTCTTGCAAAGCGTATAAATGGATTTGTGTCCGCAAAATTCATACCGACCCTCCAAATATTTGTTTTATGTATTTTTCTGTTTGTTTGATGCATTTATTATATCATAAGAATGTGTTAAAATCAATATATAAAATACAATCGGGTGATTACTATGAAGTTTTCGGTAGGATATTCGGTATCCTCCTCCAATGCCTTTCTTGAAGAAATTGTTAAAAATAAGGAACGTATAAAAGAGGTTTATTTCTCCTGGGGTGATTTTCCCAACGGCAGAAGTCCCGAAACCGTAGGCCGCGGCTTGACCGAATGGGAGGCTTACGAAAAAGCAACAAATGATCTTTCGCTTCTCAACGCCGAAGGAATCGAATTCAATTTGCTTTTCAACGGGAACTGCTACGGAGGAGAAAGCTTATCGGAAGGCTTTTACAACAAAATAGGAGATACCGCCGATTTTATTAAAACAAAATTTAATTTGTCGTCCGTTACCACAACCTCGCCCTTGATTGCGCGGTTTATTAAAGACAATTTTCCCGACTTAAAAACGCGTGCATCGGTGAACATGGGAATAGGAAGCAGCAGAGGGATAGCGTATTTATCCGAGTATTTTGACGGATTTTATCTTAAACGCGAGCTTAACCGTGATTTGAACGCGGTTAAGTTCTTGAGCGGAATATGCCGTGAAAACGGAAAGGAGCTTTTTCTTTTGGCGAACAGCGGCTGCTTGTCCGACTGCTCCGCACATACGTTTCATGATAACTTGGTTGCTCACGAGGAGGAAATTTCCGAAAAGAAAAATTGCTACATCTTTGAGGGGATATGTCATGAGTTTCTGAAAAAACAGGAAAACAGGATTTCGCTTCTTCGCGATACGAATTTCATCAGGCCGGAGGAGCTTTCGTATTACGAGCCGTACTTCGGCAGTGTTAAGCTTGCGACAAGGGCATCGGATATGGCGCTTATGATTTTAAGAAGCTATTTGGCAGGACATCACCCGGGAAATGTTTTGGAGCTTTTGGAGCCAAACCATGCCGGAAGAATTTTCCCTTACGTAATAGATAACGGCAGGCTTTCCGAATGCAGAGTGCTTTGCGATAAAAACTGCTCCTCCTGCAATAAATGCGAGGAAGAGTTTGCTTCGGCATATATAAAGCTTTGAAATAACGGTTAAAGAAAGGAATGAACGAAAATGCTGACAAGTAAAATGATAAAGGATGCGGCGAAGGCCGCAGGTGCCGATGCTTGCGGAATTGCGCCCATGTCGCGCTTTGACGGGGCACCGGATGAAATGAATCCGCAGTTTCTTTTTCCGGAGGCAAAAAGCTGCATAGGCTTTGTTTTCAGAATACCGCGCGGCGTTCAAAGAGGCATTGAGGAAGGAACGCAGTTTTACCAGTATCCTTCGATGGCCTACGGAGGAATAAACGAAATTTTTGCTCCCGCGGTCTTATATCATGTGGGAAAGATTATCGAGGACGAAGGCTACGAAGCCTTTGTTTACAGAAATACCGGCGCGCGAGGAGTGGTTTCAGATATGGACGGAAGCCCCGGAAACACGCTTTCCCCGGAAGAGCAAATCGAAATCAACGAGCATGCGAAAACAGCTACAGCTCATCACAGAAGTGTGCAATTTACGCGCCCCGCAAGGGAGGGAGCGGTTGCTCCCGACCTTCAGTTTCAGTTCAGAC
>CAZRUB010000188.1:0-2934 GCA_964603185.1 uncultured Ruminococcus sp. | reverse complement strand
AATAGCATCGGTCTTAAAACTATGTATAAATTTGTTGCAAAATCACAAAATTGCCGATAACTCTTGACAAATGCCCGAAACCGTGCTACAATATATACCACAAATAAGAGGTTTTTCTTAATATCGTTTACCACATAATTCCGATTATGTGGCTTTTTATTTGCCTAACACCGCAGTAATCCGAGCTTTTGCACAAGCCTTTTGTGCTCCGTTCCGCTTTCCATTGTATAGATACGGGTTGTTTCAATCGAGGAATGTCCCAAAATATCGGCAAGTCGGACTATATCCTTTTGCAGGCTGTAAAACGTTCTTGCAAACAAATGCCTGAGATTATGCGGGAAAACCTTATCCTTGCCGACATTGGCAGTCTTGCATAAGTTTTTTAAAAGCTTCCAAATACAGCTTCTGTCCAGCGGCTTTGAGTTTCTTGTTACAAAAACGGAGCCGCTTTTTATTTTTTGTCCTTTTATATATACTTTCAGCATTTTGCAAAGCTTTTTCGGCAGGAATACCTGCCTTATTTTTCCCTTGCAACTTATCGTTGCCTGCCCCGTGTTCACGGCTTCACAGGTTACATATTTTATTTCGGACACTCTCAGCCCCGTGCTGGCCACGGTTTGCATAAGATAATACAGTCGCTCGTCGTTTTTGCTTTTTGCGGCGGAAAGAAGCCTTCCGTATTCCGCCTTGGAAAGCTCTTTTTCCTTATCCGCGAATATACGCCGTTGGATTTTCAACGTTTTGACCTTTAAGTCATACCAATTCATATAAACGAACAAAGCATTCAGCGACGATAAAACGGAGTTCACGCTTTTCGGCGCATATTTTTCGCAAAGCTTGGCTTTATACGCAAGCACAACGGCCTTATCAAGGCTCTTATCGCCGAGCCATTCGCGGAAAAAGCGTATATCACGCATATATTTTTCTATGGTATTGTCGCTTCGTTCTTCCTCATAAAGATAATTTTTAAATTTGTTTACGATTTCATTTGTAATAATTCGCATTTCACCACGCACCTTTCAATAATATATTTTACCATACACGTACGAAAGATACACACAAAGAATTTTGACCCGCCCAAAGGCTCCATCTTTTCAACACTTAATTCCTCGGGTCAAACGAAAAAAGCCGAACGAAAAAGGCCGAACGAAACCAATCGTCCGACCTTTGATAGCCCTAATAATCCCTTGAAGCGTTGCCTAAAACAAGCCTGTTATTTTTCCGTTTTCATCAACATCGATTTTTTCCGCCGCAGGAACCTTCGGAAGCCCGGGCATCGCCAAAATATCACCTGTCATAGCAACTGTAAAGCCCGCTCCCGCGGAAACCTTAACGCTTTTCACACTCACGACGAAGCCCTCGGGCGCGCCCAAAAGCGCGGGATTATCCGAAAAGCTGTACTGTGTTTTCGATATGCACACCGGAAGGCGAGAAAACCCGAGTCTTTCAAGCTCCCGAATTTCATTTTTAGCCTTTGGGGAAATCACAGCCCCGCTTCCGCCGTATATTTTCCTCACAACAACGTCAAGCTTTTCCGTAATCGAAAGCTCATCGTCATACGCAAAGGAGAACGACCCTTTCTCCTCGCAAAGCTTCATAACCCTTCTCGCAAGCTCTTCTCCGCCTTTTCCGCCCTCGGCCCAGGCGTTCGAAACAACCGCGTCCACTCCCAAGCTCTCGCATTTTTCCTTTATAAACGAAATTTCGGAATCCGTATCGTCGGGGAATCGGTTTATTGCAACCACCGTCGGAAGCTTGTAAACCTTCTTCATATTCGACACGTGGCGCAAAAGATTGGGAATTCCCGCCTCCAGGGCTTCTTGATTTTCACCCTTAAGCTCGGTTTTCGGCACCCCTCCGTGCATTTTAAGCGCACGAACGGTCGCAACGATAACAACCGCATCCGGGGCAAGTCCCGCTTTTCTGCACTTTATATCAATGAATTTTTCCGCGCCGAGGTCTGCTCCGAAGCCGGCCTCCGTAACCGTATAGTCGGCCGTTTTCAAGGCCGTCAACGTAGCGACAACGGAATTGCATCCGTGTGCAATGTTGGCAAACGGCCCGCCGTGGCAGAATGCGGGCGTATGCTCAAGGGTCTGCACAAGGTTCGGGCAAAGTGCATCCTTCAAAAGCGCGGTCATCGCGCCCTGCGCGTTTATATCACCTGCGGTAACCGGCTCGCCCGCAAAGGTGTATCCGATAATAATTTTCGAAAGCCTCGTCTTAAGGTCGGAAAGCGAATTTGCAAGGCACAAAACCGCCATTACCTCACTTGCCGCGGTAATGTCAAAGCCGTCCTCTCTCGGAACACCGTTTGCCTTTCCGCCCATTCCGTCCACAATGCTTCTGAGCTGCCTGTCGTTCATATCGATACAACGACGCCATGTAATCCTTCTGACATCGATATTTTTTGCATTTCCCTGCTGAATGTGATTGTCTATCATTGCGGCAAGGAGATTGTTTGCCGCCGTTATCGCGTGAAGGTCGCCCGTAAAATGAAGGTTTATATCCTCCATGGGGATAACCTGGGCATAGCCGCCTCCGGCAGCTCCGCCCTTAACGCCGAACACAGGCCCCAGCGAGGGCTCCCTTACAGCCACATTGGCGTTAACTCCGAGCCTTCTGAGGCCGTCCGCCAAGCCAATCGTCGTGGTTGTTTTTCCTTCTCCCGCAGGCGTTGGGTTTATCGCCGTTACGAGTATAAGCCTTCCGTTCTTGTTTTTGCTTTCCTTAAGAAAATCCAAGCTTACCTTCGCTTTATTCCTGCCGTACGCCTCAATATATTTTTCGTCGATACCGGCGCGGGCAGCAATTTTGAATATATCCTCCGCTTCGCACTGCTGCGCGATTTCTATATCCGTTTTATAACCCATAAAAGCACCCTCTCACTTAAAATAACGCACCGCAGCTTCAAACATGCGTATATCATACTCT
>CAZRUB010000187.1:0-2974 GCA_964603185.1 uncultured Ruminococcus sp. | reverse complement strand
ACACCGGTGTGAACATTTCCGGGAACAGTGTAAGCACACTAATCTTCATCGTCAATCAGTCCTCCGATAACGTGTATTCTTACACTTTTTTTGCTTATATCGATATTTTTTACAATATCATGTATATTGGGTATATATGCCGTTTTTCCGTTTGGACGTTGCACCTCGAAAACGTCATTGCTTCCCGTGGGGAATACATCCGTTATCTCCCCGATGAAAACGTCGTCCTCATCATAAACGCCGCAGCCTATTATATCAACTATATAATACCTGTCCTCAGAAAGGATATCGTCCTGTCTGTCAACGTAAATTTCCTTTCCGACCAACCGTTCCGCATCCTCTATATTGTCGATTCCGTCCAATTTTAACAGTACCGCACCCTTATGTGCGCGCGATGCCGTAAGCGCCAGGCCTTCCTCCTCCATACCCGGAAAAACCTCCCTCACGGTATCAAAAAACGCAGGGGAATCCGTATAATATACGGCTTTAAGCTCACCCCTTATGCCATGTGTATTAACAATTTTACCCGCAAGCAGCTTCTCTTTCATAATGCACCTCTCTATGCAAAACGGCGGCATAAATCAAATGCCGCCGTTTTTCGCCTGATCAGTCAACGATTTCTACGTTAACTCTTTTATTTTCCTTGAATGAAGCAGCCTTCATAAGCGAACGAACGGCCTTGGCTATTCTTCCGCCCTTTCCGATTATTCTGCCCATGTCATCCGGAGCCACGTGAACCTCGAAAACAACCTCATCATCGTTTCCGTTTTCTTCGATACGAACACTGTCAGGATTATTGACCAACGATTTCACAACATATTCCAGTAAATCTTTCATCATCAATGCTCCTTATCAGTCAACAATTTTAGATCTCTTAAGAAGACTCTTAACACTCTCAGTAGGCTGTGCTCCGTTTGCAATCCATTCCTTGGCCTTATCCGCATCAATCTTTATATCAGCGGGCTCAACCATGGGATTGTAAGTACCGATTTCCTCAATAAATCTTCCGTTACGCGGAAATCTCGAATCGGCAACCACAACACGGTAAAAAGGGCTCTTCTTTGCACCCATTCTTCTGAGTCTGATTTTAACTGCCATTTATATCACCTCCGAAATTTTATCTATGTCAAAAAATTGGCTATATACCGAATTTTTTTCCAAACCTTTTCATGAATTTTCCGTTTGAAAGCTGCTTCATCATTTTCCGCATGCTTTCGAAATTATTCAAGAGAACGTTAACATCCCTGACATCGGTACCGCTTCCCTTGGCAATTCTTTTCTTTCTGCCGGCATTTATTATCGAAGGATTGTTACGCTCCTTCTCCGTCATGGATTTTATTATCGCCGCTGTTCGCGCCATTTGCTTTTCGTCAACCGAAACTCCCGAAAGCGCCTTTTTGTTGACCCCGGGGAGCATTCCCAATATATTTTCGATAGGGCCCATGTTTTTCATTTGCTCCATTTGCTCCAAAAAGTCATTAAGCGTAAAGCTTGCGTCGCGCATTTTCTTTTCAAGCTCATCGGCTTTTTCCTTATCAAAGGCCTCCTGCGCTTTATCGATAAGAGTTAAAACGTCCCCCATGCCGAGAATCCTTGACGCCATACGGTCGGGATAAAACGGCTCAATGTCGTCCATTTTTTCACCGGATGCCGCAAATTTTATCGGCTTTCCGGTAACCGCACGTACGGAAATCGCCGCGCCGCCTCTTGTATCGGAATCAAGCTTTGACAATATAACCCCTGTAATGTCAAGTGTGTTGTTAAAGCTTTCCGCAACATTTACCGCATCCTGTCCCGTCATGGAATCGACCACCAGCAGTATCTCATCCGGTGAAACCGCTTCCTTTATGTTGACAAGCTCCTCCATCAGCTCCTCATCAACATGAAGCCTTCCGGCAGTATCTATTATCACGGTATCGTAAAGCGATGTGTCGCATTTTTCAACCGCTTCCTTCGCAATCTCCACCGGATTGTTACATTCCGGCTTTTTGAATATTCCCGCTTCAACCTGCGAAGCCACAACCTCAAGCTGCTTTATCGCCGCGGGACGGTATACATCGCACGCTGCCAAAAGCGGACGTTTTCCTTGCTTTTTCAAAAGCTTGGCAAGCTTTCCGACCGTTGTTGTTTTTCCTGCGCCCTGCAAGCCCGCCATCATTATAACCGTGGGCGGCTTGGACGACACCGTAAGCTTTGCCTCTTCTCCGCCCATAAGGGCCGTAAGCTCATCGCGCACGATTTTTATAATCTGCTGCCCAGGCGTAAGGCTTTCCATTACCTCACTGCCCATTGCCTTTTCCTTAACGGAATTTTCAAAGCTTTTTACAACCTTGAAGTTAACATCCGCTTCCAAAAGGGCAAGCTTTATTTCACGCATGGCTTCTTTTATATCTTTTTCGGAAACCTTGCCGTGACCCTTTAATTTTTTAAAAGTTTCCTGGAGCTTTTCACCCAGACCCTCAAACGCCATATCTATTCTCCGATTTCCGACAACTCCGCTATTTTTGCCACCGCGTCGCCGTCATTTGATTTTGCCAGCCCGTTAATTTCCTTCAGCTTGCCTTCAAGCGCCGTTATCCGTTCACAAAGATGCGTTTTGCTTTCGGTTTCAAACAAAATGCGCTCCCCCTTAACGATGGCATCGCGCACCGCCTGACGGGTAACCGATGTATTTTCCGCAATCTCCGAAAGTGACAAATCCTCATTGTAATACAAATCCAGCGCCTCAAGCTGCTTTTCCGTAAGCAATCCCTTATATAAGTCCAAAAGAATTGCCGTTTCTATCTTTTTATCCATCGTACGCCTCTGTAAAGCTAAACTACTTTACAGAGTATAGCAGAAAAAATTCCTTTTGTCAAGCTTTTTTATGCGGTAATTAAAATTTTTGTATAAAAGGGCACAACCTCGACAAGATAGTTGATATCTTCGGGATGCAATCTTACGCATCCGTGAGAAAGCTTCATTCCGACACGGT
>CAZRUB010000186.1:0-3009 GCA_964603185.1 uncultured Ruminococcus sp. | reverse complement strand
TACACGCATCCGAAATATATTGAGCACGGCAAGGTGTTTTTTAAGGGCGTGAATGAGCGGTATGTGCAATATGCACGCATTCTTTCGCCGAAGCTGAGCATTCCGGAGGAAACGCTGACGGGGCTTATTTTCATATTTGTCCGCGCGGTGGTTCACTTTGCGCTTTATGAAGATGAATATTATCTTACGATGCAGATAAAGGCATTAAAGGAATCGGTTTATTGTATTTATGAAAATATCAAAAGGAAAGGATTTGACGAAAAATGAAGGTTAAAAGGCTATTGGGCTTAATTCTTGCGCTTTGCATGGCGCTGTCCCTTGTTTCGGTGTTCACGATTTCCGTTTCCGCGGCTACGGAATGGATATACACCGTTAACGTGGAGGTCCGCGATAAGGAGGACGGTGACGGCTGCAACAAGAAGAATGCAATCAACTTTAAGCTGATTTTCGACAACGAAAGCGCAAGCACGCGGTGGGAAGAAAACGCAAAGCTTGCCAACAAGGTAAGCCGAGGCGGAACCGCAGCCGTAACCATGACAAGCGGCTATGCGCCCTGGATGCTGGACGGACTTGAGATTTCGAATAGCACGAAGGACAGCCTTTGGATGTATCGCATTTATATCCAGGCCATAAGGAAGGGTGATACAGTAGAGAGCCACAAGCAGACCATATGGGACAAATACACTCACACCAAGGGCAATACAAAAACCGGTGTTACCGTCGATAAGGATGACGGAGGCCCCCAGACCCGCTCGTGGTATTTTGACGTGAGAAGATATTTGCTGGAAAGCTATCTGGATAATTTTGCCGCTGACTTTTCCAAAACATATTATCTGAACCCGGGAGATGAAAGCGGAAAAATTAAAGCAGAGTGGTCGGGCAATGTTTCCGACGGATATAAGGACCTTTTCGGCGGCGCATATAACTGCCTTGACCAAAGCGGCGCACCCACTATGAGCCTTAAGGTTTCGGGCAAGAAGGGCGACGGCGGCAATGTGACGAACAATACTTTAAGCTCCAAAGGCTTTACAGACTATAAAAACAACAAGGGCTTTGAAATTGACAGGACGAAGCTTTTGACCTACATGAACGACAACAACGTTAACAAGATTGAGATTGAGGCAACGTTAAAGTTCCCCGAAAACGGCAACGGCGGAATAACGGAGTTTAAGAAGACCGTTACGATCAAAAGGAAGGCGTTTTCCTTCAATTCCGTTAACTTCAGCACAAACTATTACACCCAATCCCGTGACAATTATTATTACAATGCCTCGCAAGACACAATAACGGTTGAGCTTGGCATAAAAACAACCGGCAACTACGATATGTTTTCCTCCGGCTTGAGCGGCGCAAAGATCAGCTTTGGGAGCGCATATTTACAGGTCGGGGACAACAAAATAACCGCAAAAACCACCAAAAATATTAGTGTTTTGAACAAGAAAATCACGCTGGAATTTCCTTACGAAGAGGGAATCGACTCAAACAACAACGGCGTTTCCCTGGTGCTTGAAAAGGGACCATGACCTACGGCGGCCAAACATACAAGCTTTGGGACGAAACGAGAAAGAAGCTCGGCTTTTCCAATCAGACCAATGTGGACGGCTGGTTAAAAAGCACCCATAAGGTGGATTCGAAAACCCCCACGATTACCGTCAATGCCAAGGCCGGGAACGATTTGACGAAGTACAATAAAAAGGTGACGCTTGATGTTGGAACGAACGAAACCACCTGGGCCACCGTCGGAGGTGAGCTTAAGGAAGGCTATTTGACGATAAAGCTTAAGGAGAAGGAAAGCACGCTGAGGATTTATTCCTACAAAACGGGAAGCGGCGAAGCCTACACGACGCAGAGCATTCCTTCCTCCGCAGGCCTGAAGACGGATGTTACCCTGGCGCTTTACGGCGATGCGGAGGGTGAATATGACCTGGTGCTCACCGGCCAAGATAGGGCGGGAAACAGTGTAGAGAAAACCTATTCCGGCATTAAGCTGGATAACCTTGCGCCGCGGATTTCCTTAAAGAAGAAGCAGGAGGGCGGGGATGCCTCCATAACCTTCGACGCGACGATTGAGGATGTATCCGGCACCGGCAGGCTTTACTATATGCTTACCGAAAAGAGCGCACATGAAATAGCGGAATATAAGGAAGACGACAACACCTCACATACAAGCGGCGACATTACAAGCCTGCTTGATACGTGGGCATATCTTGACCAGGATGATTATAAGAACAACACCGCCAAAATATATATTTCCGTGGAGAAGGGCAAGGCGTTTTCAGGTACCTTGGCATATTTTAGCATGGATGACTGCGGAAACAAAAGCGATGTTACCTATGAAACGGTTGAAATAAGCAACGAGGACACGGATTATGTGCTTTATTCCGACAATGAAGGTGTGGCGGCTTCCGCGCACAAAATCACCGTTCGGACAAACAAGCACAACACCGTTACATATAACTGGATAAAGAACGGCAAGCGCCTGTACGAAACCAATAAAACCCCCAAAAAGACCGAATACGAAAATTCGAGCGACGCATTTTTCACCCTGGATACGGCGGAGGATGAGCTGCTTAAGAAAGAAAACGGAACCTATGTTTTCGAATGCAGAATTACGCCGCCCACGGGGGACGGAAAGGCGAAAACGGTGACCCGCGAATATATGCTTGACAATTCGGGCCCTGAGGTAAGCGTTACGAAAATCGGGCAGGAGAGCTTCGCTCAAAGCCAAACGGTTAAAATTTACGTTACGGATGCTTCGGGTGTTGCCTCCGCCTCGGCGCGGATTGTTTCGCCCACGGGTGAGGTCATGACGGAGTATGAGGAGTTCTCCCTGGGCGTTACCTCGGGTGAGGTTAACCAGACAAGGAGCTTGGACGTTGCGAAAAGCGGCGCTTACGCCGTTAAGGTTTCGGCCACGGACAAAAACGGCTTAACGACGGAATATACTTCCGATGTGTTCTTCATAAGGACTGAGGCGCCTACAGGCACGGTTAAGATTGTAAGCGATGC
>CAZRUB010000185.1:0-3043 GCA_964603185.1 uncultured Ruminococcus sp. | reverse complement strand
TAGCTTAAAATCGCCTCTTTGGTCAGCCTTCTGTCGCCGAGCCACTCACCGAAGAAGCGAATATCGCGTACGTACTTCTCAATCGTGTTGCCGCTTCGCTCCTCCGCACAGAGATGATTTTCGAATTTTTCGATGATTTTGTTTGTAACAGTTCGCATTTTACCACGCACCTTTCAATTATGCATTATAAACAAATTCACCGCTTGCGTGATACCCCTTTTTCGCCTGCGGGCTTGGGTGACGCTGCGGGAGAAGGCTTATGAAGTGCGCATGGCAATGGCGGGGGCGGATATTATCCGCCGCCTAAGGAGCATCGACTGAGAGGGCGCTTGATTTTCAAAGCCCTCCCGTTACGGCCTTTCCGCGCCGTACGGCGGGCTTTTACCCCGCCGTATCCAGCATATTTTCGATATAAATTCCGTACCCCGATTCGGGGGAATTCACACACACATGGGTCAATGCTCCCACCAGCCTGCCGCCCTGAACCACGGGACTGCCGCTCATGCCCTGAACGATGCCTCCGGTTAAAGCAAGCAGTCTTTCGTCGGTTATTGTTACCGCGAAATTCCTTGTCCCCGCGGAATAAAGCTTTTTAAGGCTGACGGAATAAGCGGTTACACCGCCTCCGGCAACATCCGAATAAAGTATCGCTCCGCCGTCGTGCACGCTTGATGCCGAGGCGATTTTTATGCGCGTGCATTCCTCCGGCAGAGTGCGCACATCGGCATAAAGCCCGGTTTCCCTGTTTTCGGTAATGGTGCCGTATATCCTTTCGTCCTCCTTAAACATACCGTAAATTTCGCCGGGCGTGCCGCACGCACTTTTCTCAACGGATAAAATTTCGCAGTCCGTAATGAAGCCGCCGCCCGCGATGAAGCTCTCGCCGGTATCCGTATCCGTCACGGAATGCCCCAGCGTTACCATTCGGTTGTTCGAAGGTGAATAACAGGTAACGGTACCCACGCCGCCCACACTGTCGCGCACCCACATGCCGACCTTCATGCCGCCGTCCGCCGTACTTGACGGATAAAGCACGGTGGAATTTTCCCGTCCGCCGCGGTTGTAGGAAATTTTAAGCCCGTCACTTGGGGAGGAATTTAACACCGCCTCGATGAAGGAGTCCGTTCCGTTTATTTTTTTCCCGTCCGCCGTAAGGATTATATCGCCCTTTTTAAGCCCGGCCTTAAGCGCCGGGCTTTCGCCGCCCTCTTCGAAATCCACAAGCATAATTCCCTCGGAATAAAGCTTTATCCCGACAACCTGGCCGCCCAGTATCACCTCCGTTTCGGCGGAGGCGAAAACGCTTTTTTCTTCGGAAATAAAATCCGAGGTCACATAAGTCAGCACAAAAACGGACAAAATAAGCATAAGCTTTTTTTTCATAAAAAAATCACGCTCCGTTCACAAATTAATGTAACCGAAGCGTGATTAAAAATACGGGGTAATATGTGGGCTTATTTTACGATGATTTCCTCATGATGGTTGGGGATTCCGCACACATCGGAAATCGTAACCGCGGGCTCGCCGCGAAGGCCGTCCGTTTCGAAAATTACGATTTCGTTTTCTTCGCCTCCCTTTAAAAGTACGCCGGGGATGTAGAGTGCTTCCAGAGGGCCGATTTCCCAATAGCGACCCAAGTTAAAGCCGTTCACCCAGATAACGCCTTTTTTGAAGTTGTCAAAATGCACGAAGCAGGAATTTTGGTTTTTCGCACGGAAGGTACCGCGGAAAAACGCGGGAAGCCTTTCGGCCGTGCCTTCTTTGTAGCCGACGGTGGAAATATCGTCCATTTCAAGGGTCGTAACCTCCCAGTTGAAGGTGGTTTTTCCGGGGTTTCTTAAAGTGCCGTCGGGGAGCTTTCTTGCAAGCACTATGGCCTCCGTAATGCCCTTGCGGTCGCCCTTGTAGGTTTCCTCGCCGTAGCAAATTCTGCCCATGCTTTCAACCAAAACCTCGATAACGTCGCCGGGCATAAGCTTTTCCTCAAGCTCAACGGGGCTTTCGTCTTGGTCGCGGGTGCGGATGCCTTTAAGAACGCCGTTAACGTAAACGTGCGCTCTGTCCGCGATGCCCTTAAGCTTGATTGCGCTCAAATCGGCGTCATAGGTAACCGTTTTGCGATACAGTATATAGCCGTTGTTCTGGTCAAACTCCTCCATGGGCTCAACCGTCACGCTCTTAAAGCTTTTGCCTACGTTAAGGTTATCCCAAAGGGAAGCGGATTGGGTGAGGCGAACCTCCCCTATGTTCTGAAGAGAGGGGGAGGGGGGAACGGGAGTTTTATCGTCGCCCTTTATGTCAAAATAGCGCTGAGTGTAGCCGCCCCATTCGGTTATGGCCGCGTCATAGTCATAGCTTGTGGTAACCGGATGGTAGCCGCCGAGCATATTGCGCTGAGCGCCCGTGGTGAAGCCGAAGTTCGTTCCGCCGAAAATCATGTAAATGTTGAAGCTTGCGCCGAGCTCGTCAAAATCCGCCATGGCGGTTTTTATGAATTCGTCCTTGGTATGCGTGCACTGCGGAAAGCCCCAGTCCGTGAAATTGCCCGCCCAGTATTCGGTTGTGAAATAGGGTGCGTCCTTATCGTATATATCAAGGTTTTCGAACTTGTCGATTTTGCCTTCTCCGCCGAAGTCCGTACCGGCAATGATATGCGGGCCGCTTCTTCCCGTGGAAAGGTGATACTTCAAATGCCCGTCCGCGGAAATCAGCGCACAGTCGATTCCGTTGGCCTTGTAAATTTTCTCCACCTCGGCAAGATAGCCGAAGTCATCGCCGTAGGAGCCGTATTCGTTTTCAAGAGCAAGTGCGATAACGTTTCCGCCGTTGGTATCAAGGTGCGGGCGGATTTTGGCCAGCAAAACTCCGAACCAATCCTTAAGATGCTTTAAGTAATTTTCGGACGCGCATCTGAAGCGGATATTGTATTCGCTTTTCAAAAGCCACGCAGGGAGGCCGCCCGCTTCCCATTCCGCACAGATGAAGGGCCCCGTTCTTAATATTACCTTAAGCCCCACCTTGTCCGCGGTTTCTATAAAGCGCT
>CAZRUB010000184.1:0-3092 GCA_964603185.1 uncultured Ruminococcus sp. | reverse complement strand
GATATCCGCGCCGTTCTTTCAAAAAAGTATTTTACTCCGATTGTATCGCCTACTCTTTTTTTACGCAAAATAAGCTTTGCATATATCAATACAACAGTTTTTGCAAAAACTGTTGTATGCGCTTGACAGAAAGGGTTCGACCGAAAATCTGACGCTCGGAGGGGCGGCTTTTTACTTTTAAATAAAATATTTATAAAAATTTTCAAAAAACACTTGACAAGGTCTGGCAAAAGTGGTATAACATTGTTAGCACTCGGAGAGAGTGAGTGCTAACAAACGAAAACTGCTTGTCGTAGGAAAGAAGGTGGGCAGGTGGAATTATCGGAACGCAAGCGAAAAATATTAAAAGCGATTATTGACGGATATATCGAAACCGCGGAGCCGGTCGGTTCGTCAACAATAGCGAAGCACTTCCTTAAGGATTGTTCAAGTGCAACGATTCGAAACGAAATGGCATATCTTGAGGAAATGGGATATCTTGAGAAAACTCACACCTCCTCCGGAAGAATACCTTCGTATCTCGGATACAGGATTTATGTGGATATGCTGATGGAAAAATACCGTCTTACGGTGAGTGAGATGAATGATCTTGCTCACAGAATGGAAATAAAAGCGGAGGAGCTTTCGAAAATCGCGAAGCGTGCCGGAAGGACGCTTTCCTCCATTACGAACTATCCTTCGTTTGTGATTACGCCCGCGTCGGGAAGCCTTAAGCTTAAAAGCGTTCGAATTATCATAATTTCGGAAGGGCTTGCGCTGATTGTTTTGGTCGCAACGGGAGATGTTATAAAGGACAGGAAAATTAAAGCTCCCAGGGAGATGAACCAGGAGGCGGCAGACAGACTGAGCGGAATATTAACGGAGCTTTTGGCACATAAAACATATAATGATATGGATTTCAATGCCACGGTATTTCGTGAAACAGCAAGGTTTTGGCCGCTCTTGAGGGAGGAACTTGCGGATTTTCTCAAATTTGCGCTGGTCGGCGGCGACGGAGAGGTTTTCTGCGAGGGCGCGGCAAACATCCTGCGCTACAGGGAATATCGCGATGCCGATAAGGCTAAAGCATTGCTTGATTTTGTGGGCGATGACGATAACCTTAAAAAGGTTGCCTCGGAGGCGGAGGGCGACGGCTCTTGTATAACCGTAATCGGCGAGGAAACGGGGCTTTCCGCATTATCGGATTGTTCACTTGTGGTTAAATCGTATTCCGTATCACCGTCTATGAGAGGGGCTATCGGAATAATAGGCCCGTCGAGGATGGATTATTCAAGGGTAATGTCCACGCTGGAATATATGGCGGAGGCGATGGATAATATAATAAGGCGAATGTCGGAATAAGGAGATATGATATGGCTGAAAACGAAAACATGAATATTGAAGAAGAAAAGGTGTCCGAGGCGGAGGCGGAAGAGGTTACGGCGGAGGAGGCCTCCGAAAAAGAGGGGCTTGAAGCCGAAGCGGCGGCGCTCAAGGATAAAATATTAAGAATAAGCGCCGAATACGATAATTACAGAAAGAGGACGCAAAAGGAAAAGGAAGCGCTTTATGCCAATGCAAAGGCGGATACGGTAGCGGCATTTTTACCGTTGCTTGACAATATGGAAAAGGCCGTCAGCACCCTGCCGGAGGTTTCCGAGGGTGAGTGGAAGGCGGTTTCCGACGGAATAACACTTATAAAAAAGCAGCTTGAGGAAATTCTCGCAAAGCTCGGCGTAACCGAAATAGAGGCGTTGGGCAAGCAGTTTGATCCGGAGCTTCACAATGCGGTAATGCATATCGAGGATGAGGACAAGGAAGAGAACATCGTTGTTGAGGAATTCCAAAAGGGCTTTAAAATAGATGACAGGGTGGTAAGACATTCTGTTGTCAAGGTAGCAAATTGATTGGAGGTATATGTATGTCAAAAATAATAGGTATAGATTTGGGAACAACAAATTCCTGCGTAGCGGTATTGGAGGGCGGCAAAGCCGTTGTTATCGCAAATGCGGAGGGTATGAGGACGACTCCCTCGGTAGTCGGCTTCACCAAAACCGGTGAAAGATTGGTCGGTCAGGTTGCTAAGCGCCAGGCTGTTTCCAATCCCGACAGAACGGTTATTTCCATTAAGAGAGAGATGGGCACCTCGTATAAGGTTGACATTGACGGGAAGGGCTACACTCCCCAGGAAATTTCGGCAATGATATTGACAAAGCTTAAGCAGGATGCGGAAAGCTATCTCGGCGAAAAGGTGACGCAGGCGGTTATTACGGTTCCCGCATATTTCACGGACGCTCAGCGTCAGGCAACGAAGGATGCCGGCAAAATTGCGGGTCTTGATGTGCAGAGAATTATCAACGAGCCCACGGCGGCGGCCTTGGCATTCGGCGCGGATAAGGATCCCGACGGAAAGATAATGGTATTTGACCTTGGCGGAGGAACCTTCGACGTATCGATACTCGATATATCCGACGGTGTGTTTGAGGTTCTTGCAACAAGCGGAAACAACCGTCTCGGCGGTGATGACTTCGATAACAGAATTATCGATTATATCGCGTCCGAGTTTAAGAAGGATAACGGAATTGATTTAAGAAACGATAAAATGGCTTCTCAGCGTCTTAAGGAGGCTGCCGAAAAAGCAAAGTGTGAGCTTTCGAGCGTGACGACGGCGGCAATTAATCTTCCTTATATTTCGGCGGGAGCGGACGGCCCTCTTCACCTTGACATGACTCTTACGAGAGCGAAGTTTAACGAGCTTACCGCAGACCTTGTGGAAGCAACAATGGAGCCTGTAAGAAAATCACTTTCCGACGCGGGACTTTCCACCGGAGATATCAAGAAGGTGCTTATGGTCGGCGGCTCCACAAGAATCCCCGCTGTATGTGAGGCGGTTGAGAAGCTTGTCGGCAACAAGATAAGCAAGGAAATCAACCCCGATGAATGCGTTGCAATGGGTGCGGCAATCCAGGGCGGAGTGCTTTCCGGTGATGTTGATGAGCTTGTTCTTCTTGATGTTACCCCGCTTTCGCTCGGAATCGAAACAATGGGCGGTGTATTCACGAAGATTATCGAGAGAAACACCACAATTCCCACAAAGAAGAGCCAGATATTCT